>JAAURZ010000515.1 GCA_012031955.1 Bacteroidia bacterium | reverse complement strand
AAATTACCGGAGCACGTAAGCTCGCTCCCACTGAGTACACTTACCACCGACAGCTCGGCTACATTACCCTCACCAGAAAACTGCAGAATGACGAAGCGCTGGCAGTAGCTTATGAGTATACCTATAACAATCAGGTGTACAAAGTGGGTGAACTGACCGAAGACTACTCCAACCTGAAAGACGACGAAGTGATCTTCCTCAAATTGCTGAGGCAAAGAAACCTGTCGACAGTGCTAAAAACGCCGGCGTGGGACCTGATGATGAAAAACATTTACAACCTCAACGTGAATGGGCTCTCGCAGGAAGGCTTTCAGCTACGCGTCATTTACCGCGACGACCGCACAGGTATCGACAACCCACAGTTGCAGGAAGGGGCCGCGCAAGTGAGCAACCGCCAGCTTGTTGAGGTCTTGGGCCTCGATAAGTTGAATCCCGTAAACGACCCGCAACCCGACGGCAACTTCGACTTTGTGCCGGGCATCACCATCAACCAGGAAACAGGACTTATCATCTTCCCTTATCTCGAACCCTTCAACACCGCCTTGCGCGAGGCATTCGACCCCGAAGACCCTGCTGTTGAAGAACGGCTCGTGAACAAATATGTGTACGACCTCTTGTATCGCAGCACCAAAGCCGAGGCTGAATTGCTTTCAACAAAAAACAAATTCTACCTTATAGGCCAATACAATGCAGGGTCTGCGAAGGAGATCATAATTCCGGGCTTCGGCGTGTCGCCCGGATCGGTGCGCGTGTACGCCGGCGGCATACCGCTGCAGGAAGGCTCTCAGTTCACCGTCGATTACACTTTTGGAAAGGTGACGATCCTCGATCAGAGCATTCTCAACTCCGACAAAAACATCAGCATTCAATATGAGCAAGCAGACCCGTTTGCGTTTCAAACACGCACGCTTATCGGCTCGCGATTCGACTACCGCCTGAGCGACGACGTGAACTTCGGCTCTACATTTCTATATTATAATGAGCGCCCGCTTATAAGCCGCAACCTCATCGGCAGCGAACCCGCGCGAAACATCCAGTACGGCCTCGACCTGAACGTAAACAAGCGGAGCCGCCTGCTCACCAAATTGGTTGATGCCATCCCGATTCTGCAAACGAAAGAGCAGTCGACCGTCAACTTCAGTGGCGAATTTGCGCAGCTCATACCCGGCACATCCAACGTAATCAATGGCGAAGGCACGGCCTATGTCGATGACTTTGAAAATACAGCCACGCCCTATTCGCTGTTGAGTCCGCAAGGATGGAAGTTTTCTTCCGTCCCCAATAGCTTCGACTTCGATCCTACCACCGGAGCGCTCGACGATGTGGCGGCCGGATTTCGCCGCGCCAAGATTGCCTGGTACCAGGTCGACAACCAGTTCTACAGACCCAACGGGCAATTCAAACCGGAACTCAACGAAGCAGATCTCAAAAACCACTACATGCGTGCCGTAGGCCCGCAGGAAATTTTTCCAAAACGCCAGCTAACACAGGCGGCCTTCTTCGAGCCGATACTCGATATAGCGTACTATCCCTACGAGCGAGGCATGTACAACTACACCACGAATCTCGATGGCAACGGATTTCTGCCAAACGTTGAATCGAACTGGGCCGGCATTACATCCGCGATTCGTACCGAGGTTGACTTCGACAAGGCCAACATCGAGTACGTTGAATTCTGGTTGCTTGATCCGTTCATCACCGGCACCAACGGTGAGATCAGAGACGGCATATTCAACAAACCCAACACGTCGGGCGGGCGACTGATCTTTCAGTTGGGAAGCATTTCGGAAGATGTGATGCGCGACGGCAAGCACGCTTTCGAAAATGGCTTGCCGCCGGATGGCAACTACGGCGCCGGTGGTGCAACCGAGAATGAATGGGGCTTTGTAACCACACAGCAGTACCTGACCAACGCGTTCGACAACCAGCCTAGCTCACGCGCCAACCAGGATGTGGGTATGGATGGCGCTGGCGACGCGCGTGAGGCGGAACATTTCGACGACTTTATTACGAGCATCAGCTCGCTGCCTGCCGATGTTCAGGAAAAAATATTACAAGACCCCTCCGGCGATAACTACCGTTACTTCCTTGGCTCTGACTTTGACCAGCGTAAGGCATCCATACTCGAACGCTATAAGAATGTGAACGGCATGGAAGGCAACTCACCCGTGGCGAACTCCACCGTTAGCCAGGGTACAAACGTGCCCGATAACGAAGACCTGAACCAGGACAATACGCTAAGTGAACTTGAAGAATACTACGAGTACGACATCAACCTGCAGCCCGGCGGGTTAACCATCGGCAGCGAATACATTGTAGACAAGATACAGGCACGCCCCCAGAATGTGGAGGGCGACGTAGTTGACTGGTACTTGTTCAGGATTCCGGTTCGCCAGTTTGAGCGACAAGTCGGCGACATTACCGGGTTTAAGTCGATCCGCTACGTGCGCCTGCTCCTTACGGGATTCAAAGATCCGGTGGTATTGCGCATGGCCAACTTCAGAATGGTGGGCAGCCGCTGGCGCCGATACGAAAATCAATTACGCGAGGCCGGCCTGTCTGAAACACCCGAACTGAACCTGGAGAACTTTACCGTGTCTGTCGTTAATCTTGAAGAAAATGCACAGCCCGACGATCGCAAATCAGGATATGTAATACCACCGGGCGTAGTGCGCGACCGCGACAATACATCTACCATCAACCGCCAGTTGAACGAACAGTCGGTACAGGTGTGTATCGACAATCTGGAAGACGGCGACGCGCGGGCGATATACAAAAACTCTGACGTTGATTTCTTCAACTATGGCCGTATCAAAATGTTCCTCCACGCCAACAGCGAATCGGGCGACGATCAATTGCACGCCTTCCTGCGGCTGGGCTCCGACTTCGATCAGAACTATTATGAAATAGAGATTCCCCTCAAGATCACCAACCCGGCCAACACCACCGACCCACGCGAAGTATGGCCGGAAGAAAATGAAATAGACCTTGCGTTAGACGAACTCTACGCCCTCAAAGCGGCGCGCGATCGCGAGAAGTTTTCGCTGAACGAGTTGTATCCGAGGGAAGGCCCGAAGCAAGTGGGCAGGCACTTGATACGAATATTCGGGCGACCAGACCTGAGCAGCGTAAAAACCATG
>JAAURZ010000514.1 GCA_012031955.1 Bacteroidia bacterium | reverse complement strand
GGTTCCATATTTCAACGGGTAAGTCTGACTCGGACCGGACCCAGCATCTATCGCCAGTGGCTTCACCTCCCAAGGTTGAAGAGTGTCGGGCTCATAAGTGCTTGATATGAAGGCTGCCTTGTGGTACTGGATCACAATTTGGTGGCCTGTATTATTTATCACAATCGACTTGACGTTATGTGAGTCGGAATCAATACAGGCAGCTAGCAGCGCGCTCACTAAAACAATTGTTAGTTGATATTTCATTGTTTTGAAATTTCGTTGAGGAGTGAAATAATATCATCCGCGGACGATGGCCCTTGATTATGCGCTATAAGTTGTTCCCGAAGGGATTGCAAACCATAAACATGCTTAAGTATTTTAGATTCTACTTGTGCAAGGGTGAGGCCTGTAACGCGGTCCACTATTTCCCCGGAAATCATTTGACTTTGATCAACACTATCAACAATGTCAATAAACAGAGGAGTGTATTTGGCATGGTTAGAGTTATGAGTATAATTTGTCCACCAATCCTGGTATGCTGCATTTAATCTAAAACCATCGACGTTGTTGTCATAGTCCGCATTTCCATAGTTAGAAATACCGAGCTCTTTATAAGTTAACGAAGTTATATGCCACTGCACAGCCACCGCCCAACTCTCATAAATCATTTCGTCGACTTGCAAAAATTGGATTTCCCCGCCATTCATTAGTTGAATATGAGAACCATGCGCTATCTCATGCACGGTGGTAGAGAATATTTCGTCCGAATCGCGCTCTCGGCCGTCCACATTACGCCAAATTCTAATATCCGGAAACAAACCTGAAAGGTCCCAGTTGCCCCAGTTGTCACCGTTGGTATCGTCATTGTTTGAGTTGTAGGCGCAGATCTTAACCTTCGTCCAGATGTTGGGCCTTTTCAACTTATCAATGTTTCCATAAAAGTAGCGATGTGCGCCGCGGAACACATGGGCGTAGAAGCGCTGCACACCGTCGTTTATGGTGAGGTCCCACGCCTTCTTCCGCCTCGGTCCGTCGCATTGCGCCTGGCCGTAAGTGCCCGAGCGCACGTCGAACTGCGCGCGCTCCCATATCACGGCCGAGTTGAAGTCGTAGCGGAAAGTGCCGCCGGCACGGTAGTAACCGTTGGCATCCGTGATGGCCTCGTGTGTTTCGAACCAGCGCGTGGTGCGCACCTTGGCGCCTTCAAGGGGTATCTCGCGGTTCAGGCGTGTGTCGAACACTTTGATGGTGCCCGTAGGGTGAAACTTGGAAGGAAGCAACCCCTGCGTGCGCCCGCCTTTGTCGCTGCGCGTTTCGTGTTCATCGAGGTTGCCGGTGAGCAGCAGCGCCTCGTACTCCAGCTCGTCGAGCAACGCTTCCATGTCTTGCTTGCGGCCGTCCGCCGTCGCGGCTGTGTCTGGCGCGGGCAGGTACAGTTCGTCAATCACTTCGTAGTCGATGCCCTCGGGCGAGTGGTTCGAATCGACGACGCCGATCACCCGCGCCTCGCCGCGGTGCACGAAGCCTTCGAGCGTGCCGTCGTTGCGGCCGCGGAAGATGCTGAGCCGCCCCGTTTGTGACGGCGTCGTGTAGAGCACGGTCCCAAGGACGACGTCGTTGTTGCCGTCGGCGTGACGTGTCGTTGGCGGCCGGCCCGTTCGAGAGCACGACGTGCGTAAGCCATTTGATGCACTTGAACCCATACGCCTCCGGCACGACGATCCGCACCGGCCCGCCGCGCTCGGCCGAGAGCCACTGCCCATTGAGCTTGTAGCAGAGGATCACCGGCGGCAGATCGGCATAATCCTCCAGCACGCGCCCGACCGGCAGCGAACTGCGGAACATCTGCTTCGGGTCGTCGTTGTGGTAGCCCCAGTCAAAGTCAACAAATCCGCTGACCCTGCCGCCAGTAGCCGCCGTCAAGTTCTGCCAGTTCGCCCCGAAATCAGTGGTCAGGAACAGGTCCATGGTGCACCCTTCGCCACCGTACTGGTAGCAAACAGAGCGGTACGCGAGCGAGACGAGCCAGTCGGGCTGTGTCGGGTGCGCCCTGATGTCGTGTGCCAGGCCCAGCGTGTTCGCTGGGACTGGCAGCACCTTGAGCGTATTGCCGCCGTCAGTAGTGATGTAGCTGTACAGCCCGTCTCCCCAGAGGAGGACCTTCTTGGGGTCCTTGGAGTTGACGATGATGCCGTTCACGCTGGCATGCATATCGTCGCGTTTGGGGACGTAGGAATCCCGGCGAAACGCCTTCACGGCTGCCACCAGGTCGTCCCAGCGGTCCCGCATCGTCTTTCCATGGTCCTCAGACCAGTACACGTGGTGGAATTGGGTTGTGCTTTCGTCGTTGCGCCAGTGGTGATTGCCCACACCACTGGTCGTCACCACCCGACCAGAACAGCTTCAGCAGCTCCGACTGTAGCTGCGTCTGCATCGCGCTGAAACCTCAGCTGATTGAAGATAGCATAGAGTGCATGCCTGCTCGTGGCCGCTGAAATCGCGCGGTGTAACCGGCTCGACGTTGATAAGGCGGATGGTCGTACCTCCCATTTGGACTGGAACGCAAACTTGCGATCGCGCCCGCGGCACTCCGTGTGAGCAGCCCCGGAAAAGTCCTCATGCTCGGGGCACGACGAGCCCAAGCATTTTGCATACGTTGGCGTGGCTATCGAGCACGCCAAAAGCGCAAACGTAAGCGCCAGTGCACGGAGCTTCATACTCCACGCCGGGCAAAAGAGCAACCTAAGATACACCAAGTAAAAATTTCAGGTCAAATGTCTGTCGCATCCGCGGCAGTAGTGTCACGTTCCTTGTGTGATATGTGTGGTGCACTGAACGTGAAGAGCCAAGGGACACCTTCCGGCCACCTGTGCTGTCAAAGCGTTCGCTTTCAGGACTCACGCAGACTGCCAGATTGCTCGATTTCGGTGTTTGGGTGCAATGGTGATGGCTTGCTTGTTGTGCGGGCTGCAAAACGCTTGTGCGAATGGCTCGCGGGTTGGTTGCAGGAACGTGAGTCCCGATATGTCGAGCCTCCGTCGCTTCTTTGCGCCAAGTCACGACCATACACCGCGGTGAGCACACGCGTCACGTTACAGCGCCAATAGCGCGAGTGGCTCGCTATCGCAGAATTGCTCAAACCTGCAACGTCCAAGGTTTGGAGTAGCGGAAG
>JAAURZ010000513.1 GCA_012031955.1 Bacteroidia bacterium | reverse complement strand
GGTCGGCTTCGAGTCCTTTCATAATCAGGCCAACCTGCTGAATGGCGCTGTCTTGCCGGGCCACCGAGAGCGTGTCTATTTTTTGCGTCACCTCTTCCTGCACCGTTATTTTTGTTTCGGGCACATCTGTTGTTTTCTTTTTGCTGAACAACCGGCCCAGCCATGTGCCTTCGTCCTTCTCTTCGGCCGGATAAGTGGTGGTGGTAACTTTCTTCTCCGTTGTGCGCACGCTTGTATCGCCGGGAAGTTGTGTAAGTGCAAGTATGTTAGCCAGCGAGTCGAGTTGGCGCGAAAACTTTTCGTTGTAAACAAACTCCGACCGTGCCTTGAGGTAGCGGATGTATCGCCTGTCGCGAAGGTGCAGAATATCTTCCATCGTGGAGAGGCGCTCCAACTGGTAGTCGCTGCTCCAGTCCATCGTTCTCAGCGAGTCTATCGACTCTAGTATCGATTGCGATTCGCTCAGAAAGGAATTGTAAGTTTTGCCAGGGTTGGCGATGGCATCGGCGCGCTGCTTTTGGTCGAGTTGTGTGATCTTGTGGAAGAGATTGTTGAGCACCAGCATCTTCTTGTTAGGTGTGGAAAGGTGGTCCACAGTACCCATCAATTCGTTGAAGCTGAAGTACGAAATGGCGATGGCAACACCGATGGTTGCGCAGCCGAGTAAAAAGGCGGCGATCACCTTGCCTCTTACAGAACGTGCAATGGTTTTATATTTCGGCGCGGGCTCCATGTCGTACTACCTTAACAAGAAAGTTAAGGATTTCTTATGCCGAACTACAACGATTTGACGAAAAACGGACGAATGGCGTCGCCGTCAGGTACCCATGTGGCGGTTGTACCATTGTTTCAGTACCAACCGGTCGAGTATCAAAAAGGCGAGGATCAGGTTTGCCACGATGATCACATTCACCACCCAGGTGCCTTGAAAGGAGATGGTGGGAATCAGCTTGCTCACATAGTCGTTGCTTATGCCCAGTTTCGAGAGGTCGAGCGTCGACTTGTCATTGAATAAACCCTGCGATACCAGCACGGCGGCCACTGTGATAATGACCAAAACGCCACCGAGCAACGCCAGCCCCTGCCACAGCGCGCGTCCACGCGCGCGGGTGCGTGATCGAGCCTGCCCATCACATGCGTTGTAAACATTTCCGATATCTTCTCCGGCTTCACCGCCTTCAGCATCTGGTCAATCTCCTGTAGTTCTTCAAACCGGCGCCGCAGGTCGGGCTGGTTGCGCAGTTCTGCTTCCAGGCGCGCCTGCTCATCGTGGCCCAGCGTGCCGTCGAGGTAGGAGAGAAGTCGTTCATCCGGTGTCATATTCTTAACATGATTACAAAGTTAATGCTTCTTTTTTTAGAATAGTTTTCAACGCTTCCGCGAGTCTTATTCTTGCCCTGTGTATCCGCACCTTCATTGTGTTGGGTGGCTGACCTGTTACAACAGCAATTTCATCGAGCGAGAGCTCATCGAGATAAAACAGCGTCAGGGCTGCTCTGTCAGACTCCGCCAGGATGTTCATGGCCTGTCGCAGGTACTTTTGCCTGTCATGTTTCTCCAGCGAGTGATCAGCCTCAGTGTGCAGGCCGAGCGACGTTTTCTCGATGTCGTCAAACTTGATACGGCGTCGCCGTTTATAGCTCACCGAGGTGTTGAAGACGATGCGGTAAAGCCAGGTCGAAAATTTTGCCTGCTTGTTAAAGTCGTTCAGGTGATGAAACGCTTTTACAAAAGCATCCTGCGCTGCCTCTTCCGCGTCGGCACGATCGCCCAGTATTTTCAAAGCCAGTGTTACGGCATACCCTTTATAGCGGTCGACAAGCGTGGCATAAGCCTCTCGCTCACCGGCTATAATCCGGTCAATCAGCGCCCATTCTGCTTCCTTGGTCATGACGGGGTTTTGACGCTCCTGGTCTGAAGTAAGTTACAGATAACCGATCTTAATTCCACATGTAACCGGCGCGCCCGGGGGTGCGTCATAGGGCAAACAAACAAATTCGAGACTTATGGATGTAGAAGTTTTAGGGGTAATGATCCCCATCGTAGCGATAGTGGGAGCATTTATTATGGTCATCTACCTGCGCAGGTATGAGAATGAAGAGCGTATGGCCATGATCGAAAAAGGCATAGACCCGGTCATTTTCAGGCGGGCGAAAACACCGCACAACGCGTCGGGCACACTTCGGGCGTCGTTGCTTTTGATCGGCGCGGGTATCGGCCTCCTGCTCGGTTATTTTCTCGATCGCGCCTATTATATGGAAGAGGTGGCCTACTTCTCCATGCTGTTCATCTTCGGAGGTCTCGGGTTGGGCGCTGCCTACGTGATCGAATTGAAACGAGCTAAGTCCGACTCCTGAGGAGTCACGCAAGTGATGCTGTTGAGTATGCTCAACAGCACTATTGTGCGCTAGAGGGTAAGGTGTTGCAGTATAAGAAGACTCAGTCCCAGCAGTACAACCACCGACATCGTGTTCAGCAGCAGGCCGGCCCGCACCATGTCCTTCACGCGTATGTGCCCGCTGGCAAAAACAATGGCATTGGGCGGCGTGGAAATAGGAAGCATAAAAGCGCAGCTTGCGGCAAAGGTTACAGGAATGGCCAGCAGGATGGGGTTCTGGCCTAACCCTTCGGCTACTCCAAACACCACCGGTATGAAGATGGTGACCAGCGCCACGTTGCTCATGATCTCGGTGAGGAAAATTGACATCGTGATGAGCACCAATAACAACAGCCACAGTGTGATGTGATGCTGCGACGAGATGGTTTCGCCGATCGCCGTCACGATACCCGTCACCTCCATACCTTTGGCGAGGCAGATGCCGCCTCCAAACAGCAACAATATGCCCCACGGCAGGCGCCTGGTGTCGTTCCATTCCAGCAGGAATACGCCTTTTTTGAAATCGATCGGTGTAATGAACATGAGAATGCCGCCGCCGATAGCAATATTGGTGTCGTTGAATACCTCGCTGCCGATGGCGGCATTGAACAACTGTTGTGTGATCCACAAAAACGAAGTAAGGCTGAACACTGCCAGCACGCTCTTCTCTTCTCTTTTCATCGGTCCCAGGTCTGCCAGCTTTTGTTGCAGCAACGCTTCCGAGCCCTCGACCTTTTTGAGGTGGTTTGGAAACAACACGCGCGTATGATGAGGTAAG
>JAAURZ010000512.1 GCA_012031955.1 Bacteroidia bacterium | reverse complement strand
CGCCTGTGTCGCTCTACTATGCCGGCACAAGTGTGGAAAACGCGCAACCGCTCGTGGTGATACAGGCTGACAGCCCTTCAGGTACAGCGCTGAACCTCGGCGGCGGTATCGTGGGCGATTTTGTCGGCAGCTTTAGCGCAGCCAGCAAGCCCATTCTAACGGTGGGCGTGGGCGAAAAAGTAAACCTGCAGATAATGGACCTGATCACGCCATTTAATGCCGACGCATTCAACGACAAACTGCGGATCATAAACGTCGAGTATACCTTCGACAACAAAGTTACATTGCTCGACCGCTGGGGCGTGGTGGTAAAGACGTGGTCTAACTTCAGAAACTACGACGATCCAACAAACCCTTCCGGGGATGCATTCGACTTCACCAGGCTCAGTCCGGGAAACTACATATGCGTGCTTGAGTATCGGCTCACTCAGGACTCACCCCGTGAAAAGTTGACTCAGATGATCACCGTGCTAAAAGGAAAATAATGAAAAGACTTTTACTAACCGGAATTTTCATCGCCGGCAGCCTTGCCCTTACGGCACAAGACATACCCCCTGTTCACGCAGAAGCTTACCAACTCGCTGATTTACAATCCGGCGGTTGCCGGACATACGTTCGGGTCGCTCACTTACGCTTACCGGCAAACTATGCGAACGTACCAGGCGCGCCGCGTAATCATTTCCTCAGCCTTCACACACCCTTTGGCAAGTACAATTTCGGCGCCGGTGTCAACCTTTTTCAGGAGGATGTGAATTTCATCCGAAACACATACGCGTCTGCTGCGTTTGCCTACCACGTCCACTTCAACAAACTCACCATTTTATCTGCCGGCGTGTCGGCTGAATATAACAGCACGCAAGTGCGCGGCACCTCCAACACGGAGACGTTCGAAGTGGATCCTGTGCTGACACAGATACAGAACGGAGACCCAACGTTCGACTACTCCTTTGGCGTTCACTTCCAGTCGCGTTTCTTCAAGGGAGGGATCGCCCTGAACAGGCTATCGACAGCGTGGATTAACAAAGAGTCGTCAAACCTTTCCAACTACTACTCTGCCTACCTTCAGGGTCTGATTCCGATCAGAGGAGGCCAGGATCTGCTGGAGCCCTATGCAGCCTATCGCAAGTTTTCGGAGACGAATAATACGTATGATGTGGGGCTTTACTACACGTACGACAATAAGCTTATCGCCGGTGCGGCATTCAGGAAAGGCAACGTTTTGAACGCAACACTTGGCGTCAAGTTCGCGCATCGGCTCATGATCGGCTATTCAAGGGAGATGATCACAGGTAACATCGGTGGATACGTTGGCTCGGCAAACGAGATCACGTTGCGTTTTGACTTTAACGATTACAACTACAAGGATCACTTCCGCGCCGACTACCGCGACGCAATGGCGTATCGAAGGAAAACGCTGAGTCCGGCGGCGAGGTTTTCTGCACGCAACCCGAAACAGCTCACAACAAGGAAGAAATCATTGACTCCTTACTCACCCAACAGCCGCTATCAGAACACAAAGAAGTTGTCCATGGGACGAAAAACAATGGTCCATAAAGGGTACAAAACAAAAAAGACTTTCAATCCGAAAAAGCGGCGAAAGGCCAACCACAGAAAGTACACAAGATCTCGCTAGTTAGCGGCTGCACGGTCCTCACGTGGGTGACATAGATCACCCTCTCCCGGTGATAGCCGTCATGCATTTTATACAAGTGCCAGGGTAGTTTCACGCAATCAAAACGTACAACACCATGGATACTTCAGCAATACTCACCAAACCAGTCGCCGCACCCGGCCGGCGCGATACGGAACAAAAATTTGTCTACTCTTTCATGGAAGGAGACGGCAAGAACAAACAATTGCTGGGCGGCAAGGGTGCCAACCTTTGTGAAATGACCCAGATCGGACTTAATGTGCCGCCAGGGTTTGTTGTTACAACAAAAACCTGCCTCACCTACCTCGACGACCCGGGCCGGAACCTTCCCACAGGCGTGATGGAACAGGTGCATCAAAACATGAAGCGCATCGAAGACGCTACGGGTAAACGTTTTGGCGACAAGAACAACCCCTTGCTCGTATCCGTCAGGTCGGGGTCCGCACTGTCGATGCCCGGCATGATGGACACCATTCTCAACCTTGGTCTCAACAAGGAAACGCTCATCGGTCTGATTGATCAAACCAACAACGAGCGCTTTGCCTATGATGCATATCGTCGCTTCATCCAACTCTTCGGCAAAGTGGCCCTCGGTGTGCCCGACGAAAAGTTCGATGCTCACTTTGAAGACGTTAAGCGCCACGCCGGTGTAAAAGTTGACATTGGACTAAACGCCGGCGACTTGAAAGAAATCAGCGAACGCTTTCTCGTGGTGGTAGAAGAAACGACGGGTCGTCCCTTTCCACAAAATGTCTATGAGCAACTTGAGATTGCCATCAAGGCCGTGTTCAATTCATGGCTCGGCAAACGCGCGATCGATTACCGCAGGGAATTTAACATCACATCAGACATGGCCAATGGAACTGCGGTGAACGTAGTGGCTATGGTATTCGGCAACCTCGGAAACGATTCGGCCACGGGCGTGGGTTTTACACGCGACCCCGGCACAGGAGAGAACATCATGTTCGGCGAATACCTTACCAACGCTCAGGGTGAAGATGTAGTGGCGGGCATACGCACGCCAAAACCTGTGAGCGAACTGGCGGGCGAGCTGCCGGAACAATACCGCCAACTGGAAGCCTTGCGGCAAAAGCTCGAAACCCACTACCACGAAGTACAGGACTTCGAATACACGATTGAAAAGGGCGTGCTGTATTGCTTGCAGACACGCAACGGCAAGATGAACGCAACCGCCATGGTGCGCACGTCGGTAGAGATGGTGCAGGAAGGTTTGATAGCCAAAGAGCAAGCCTTGCTTCGCATAAAACCTGAAATGCTCGAACAACTCCTCCACCCGAGGTTGAATTCATTTCACAAAAAAGAACCACTGGCGCAAGGGCTGCCGGCCTCTCCCGGTGCAGCGTCGGGCCATGTAGTATTCGATGCCGACCGCGCCGAGTTTCTCGGTCGCGCAGGCGAGATGGTAATTTCTTGTGAGAGAAGAAAACAAAAACCCGAAGACATTCACGGCTTCTTTGCGGCCCAGGGTGTGCTCACGAGTCGC
>JAAURZ010000511.1 GCA_012031955.1 Bacteroidia bacterium | reverse complement strand
CAGAGTACTCTTCGAGAGACTCTGCGAAGACAAATAAAGGTACTCGTTGCAAACGCGCGCTAGCTAAAGATTGAGCATTAATAAGCCAATAACCTAAGCAACTCTCCTCTTACCTTCTCTGCGTTCGGCAACATCCTTTTCTCTAACTCCACATTCAATGGAATGGCCGGCAAGTTCTCGGCACCCAAGGTCCAGACAGGGGCATCTAAATAGTGAAAGCATTCTTTCGAGATTCGACCGGCCAGGGATTCGGCAAAGGAATTCATCAAGGGTTCTTCTGTCAACACCAACGCCCGACTGTGTTGTTGCACCGAAGCTACTATCGCATTCCAATCGATGGGATTTAGCGTGCGTAAATCCATGATCTCCACACGACCTTCCATTTCTTTGGAAGCTTCCTTCGCCCAGTAAACGCCCATGCCGTACGTAATCACCACACAGGACTCAGAAGCCTTCACCTTCTCTTCGGCTGCGTGCTGCACAATGTTGGCTTTGCCAAGTGGAATGATATAGTCTTCATCTGGCTCTACGGTTTTTGCCTCCATTGTACCGGGTACTTTCGACCAGTACAAGCCCTTGTGTTCGAGCATCACCACCGGATTAGGATCGTAAAATGCCGCTTTCATCAGGCCCTTCATGTCGGCCGCGTTAGACGGGTATACGATTTTGATACCGCGTATGGTAAGCAACGCTGACTCCACGCTGCCAGAGTGATAAGGTCCGCCCCCGCCATACGCGCCAATCGGGATGCGAATGAGTGACTGTATGGGAAACTTGCCTTTGGTGAGGTAGCAGCTCTTCGAAAGCTCCTCCACCAACTGGTTGATGCCAGGCCACACATAGTCGGCAAACTGTATCTCGACGATGGGCTTCGCTCCTACAGCAGTCATGCCCGCGGTAGAACCAACGATGTAGGCTTCCTGTATCGGCGTATTGAACACACGGTGATCGCCATATTTTTGAGCAAGCGTAGCCGCCTCGCGAAAGACACCGCCCAGTCGCCTTCCCACATCTTGTCCGTAAAATAAAGCTTCGGGGTGCTGTTTCAAAATCTCATCCACCGCGTGCAAGGCTGCATCCACCATCACCACCCTTTCGGCACCTGCCGGTTTTCGGTTGCCTTGTTCGGCTGTGACCGACGCAGGAGCAAACTCGTGTGAGTCGAAGTCGGTGATGTCCGGATCGTCAGCGTTGAGTGCGCGCTGGTAGTCATTTTCAACAGTTGTTCTGGCGTCGTTTTGCAATGCCCTCAGTGTGGAATCAGAGAAACCATTTTCTTTCAGGAACGTCTCCAACTTATGGATAGGGTCATCCAATTGGTGCACACTCAGATTTTCGCCCCGGTACCATTCCTTGCGCACACCTGAAGTGTGATGTCCGAGTAGCGGGCAGGTTGCATGCACAAGTATAGGTGATCGCTTCTTGCGCACAAATGCGAATGCGTTGGCCATGCCCAGATACGATGCTACAAAGTCAGCGCCATCGAGACGCACACGCTGCAGGCCTTTGAAGCCGGCAGCGTATTCATACGCATCCATCGCGCGCATCTCCCGGCCGTGGCCGATATGCCCCAGTCATATCCTGCACCAGGTAAATAATGGGCAATTGCTTGAGCACCGCCATCTGCAAGGCTTCGGCTACTTCGCCCTCGGTTACGGAACGTCGCCGAGCGAACACAACACCACTGGTTTCAGTTTCCGCTCAACAACTTCTGTGATTCGAGGTAGGATACGCCGTGTGCCATGCCGGTAGCGGGGATAGCCTGCATGCCCGTGGCGGAGCTTTGGTGCGGAATGAGGGGGAAACCTCGCGACGTAGTGAAGGATGACCGTAATATGTGCGGCCGCCGGAAAAAGGGTCGTCATTTTTGGCCATTAATTGGAGCATAAGCTCATAGGGCTCCAGCCCCAACCCAAGCAGAATGGATTCATCTCTATAATATAAAGAGGCATAGTCGCAGGGTTGAAGGTGAAATGCGGTGGCGAGTTGAATTGCCTCGTGGCCGCGCGAGGTGCTGTGTACGTATTTGCTGCAAACATCCTTTTGCACGTCGTACAATTCGGCCATCCACTTGGCCGCATACATAAGGCGGTAGGCCTTTTTCAGAATATCCTGCGGAATTATCCCCTTTTCTTTTTTCACTTTAGCAGTCTCTGCAACGGACATCTCACTGACGTTAGTTAGTGGGATAAAGATAGGGATTTTCGTATCCTCAGGCTGTTCTTGAAGGAATTTTTCCCCGCTTAAGCGTGATGGTGTATCCGGGGTCGTCGGGGGATTTGAATCCAAAGTCAAGTTGATCGCGCCGTTTTTGCTTCAACACATCGTGCTTCTCCAGCAGCACATAGTTGGCAAAGCGGCTCCACGTATCGGGTAGATCGTCGTGACGGAGGAGGATGGCGTTGAGTATGGGCGCAATGTGACGCGCCGCCCAGGCTTTGAAGAAATGTGACTCAAGGCGATTGCGAGGGATAAACTGAAGATCGTACTGAAATTTTGCCTTCCATTTGCGGGCAGGGAAACCGAAACGCTCCTCCAGTTCCTTGAAAATCAACTCGCGGTTGTGTGCATCAAATTCTATCTCGCGGTGCATAAGTACAAAATTAACGGTGCTCAATTGAATTACTCAAGCAAGGTACTTTCGCACCATGACAATTTATGTCCTGCATTTTGGCGTTGTCCGGTCATACCTCTGTGGTTAAAGAAAGCAAATCGGCACAATGGCTATTTCCGAATTTGTATCTTGGTACCCAACGTCAACCCACAGCGCAATGGCCAAAAAGGAAACAGCAAAAACCACCAAGCTCACAAAAAATGCCCTGCTCAAGAAAATGGAAATAACATTGCAGGAACTTACCCTGTTGATGAGCGCACTCAAGGCTGATCGTTCTACAGCCCAGGCGAATCTTGAAGCGTACCAAAAGAAATTCGAACAACTCTCGGAAAAGCTGAGGTAGTCAGCTATGGCTCACTGGTTGACTATCATGAAGGTATTCCATTCGATTATAAAAACCAGGGCAACCGACGCCAGCAATACCACGATGACGGCCTTGTGCAACCACTCAGGCGAATGTCTCTTTAACGCGACCACGCCAAGCAACAAGATGACAAAGAGCTGAAACGCCTGCTCGCGGATTGAACGCGCTTCGATAAACA
>JAAURZ010000510.1 GCA_012031955.1 Bacteroidia bacterium | reverse complement strand
ATTGATGTACTTTATTGCAGGTCTTTCTTGTGAAACAAAGTTAAGCCGGCAATGGGGCCTTCAAGAATATGCTGTACGCGAATCCCCTTGTCGCTCGCTACTTGCCTGAGCACGTCGCTGAAATAAAAGGCGATGGACCCTGTAAAGTGTACGGGCAGATTTTTGTAGTTCGGATATTTCATCACAACGCCTTCGTAAAACTCGGCGAAGCTGGAATACATCAACTGGTAGCAATATGGTTCTTTCAGGTGTTGAAAAATGAACTTGGTGAAGCTTGCGAGAAAGGCGCTGGGTTTTTCGTGTTGGTATACGCGTTCGAGGATTTCCTCACGATGCAGCGGGTAGCGTTCGTAAAACTGTTTGCGCAGCGGCTCCGGCATGTCGTGGCGAAGGTAATCTTTAATAAATCGCTTGCCGATGTACGCACCTGAGCCTTCGTCGGCCAATACCCAGCCGAGGTTGGCCACAATGTCTGTGATCTTCTCGCCGTCGTACAAACATGAGTTGGAGCCGGTGCCCATGATGCAGGCGATGCCGGGTTCCGAGCCGCACAGTGCGCGCGCCGCAGCGAGTAAGTCCCAGCCGATTTCGATGTTCGCGTCGGGAAAGTAAATCTTGAGTGCTTCCTGAATCGTGGTCTGATTTTTCTCGGACGAGACGCCTGCGCCGTAAAAGAAGATCTTCTCCACCTTCTCTTTAATGCGCGGCACCAACACCTCCTGCACGGTCTTCTTCAGATCGTCGATGGGTTGGTAGTATGGGTTAAATCCGGGCGCGCTCGCCTGGTCTATCGTTCCGTCCTTTTGCAGGAGTCTCCAGTCAATTTTAGACCCACCGCTGTCGGCAATTAGGATCATCCGTTCGAGTTTTTGAAGCTACGAATTACTCGTTTTTTTATTCTGAAACCTAAAGATATTGCGGTTCTTTGGAACACCCAACGTGTGTTGCATCACACACGTTGCTCGCTATTGATCAAGCAAGCCGATCGCCACAAACTTGTCGAACACCTTGTCGGTATGGGGTGCGTCGGTCAACTCGTGGGTAAGGTCCTGCCCGGCCCAGTGTTCATAGTGCTTGCCGCGCATCCAAAGCCGGGAAGCTGTAACATCGTAAATAAGGTTCTTGTATGCGACCCACACTTGGGGCTTATCCTGGCCGTTGCGCAGTGCAAGTTGCGCACGTGTGTAGCGTGGCAGTGTAGACGGGTCGGTCAATGCTGCGATGTGTAAAAGCTGTAGTCTTTGATGAGTGTGTACAAAAGTTTTACCGGCGGCATGTCCGACTCGATACCGAGATAGCGCTTCACTTGCTCGGACGCATAGTCGACAGGGCGATTGTTGCCATGGTCGCGGTTGGCCACCAGGGCCTGTTGCAGCAGTTCTACATCGTAGTCGGTAAGCTTCATTACTTCGGCAAACACCGGCTGATAGTTTTCGTCGTGAATGGTGAACACCGTATCCGACGCCGACTGCGGCACCACCTTCACTACGGTAGTACCGGCCACCACATCGCCCAGCCGCTGGCCCCTGCCGTTGGCTGCGATGGTGATAATGGCGATGGCACCGCGCAGCAGGAATATCTCGACAAGGCGAAATAGCCAGCGCATCAAAAAATTGCCGATGGTCGGCGAGGTCCCATCCATTCGCACGACCTTGATTTTCATTTGCCGCTTGCCCGGGCTTTGTCCGCCCATCAGAATCTCGAACACCGCGTGGTAGCCCAGGAAGGGCAGCGTGATGATGGCCACATTAAGCGCAACCGAGTCCAGGTCCAGTTTGTACAAAGCATAGAAAATAAGCGCGATGTACGCAAACTGTATCAGCGAGTCGATAAGGTAAGCCAATATGCGGTCTCCAAGGCTTGCAATCGGGTAATCGATAAAAACATTTTGCGTGGTTCTTACACTGATGGTCTGCATCTTCGTAAACTATGTTTTTTATTTGCTAACGAAATCAATAATTTGAAGCCCTGAAATCTTGGGGCAAGATAAGTATTGGTCGATATTAATTCATTTGCCTTCACCACAAATTCTTAAAACTACAACCCGACAACCCCGACAACCCCGACAACCATGAAGTTTTACATACTCGCCGCCACCTGCCTGATTGCTGCCGCCTGCGCCACCACTGAAACGAAGAAGGACTACGCCTCCATGAGCGACGACGCGCTGCGCGGTGTGGCCGACTCCCTGGCGCACGCGTACATTATCACCGACGGCCATGTGGACCTGCCGTTCCGCCTGAAGGTGAAGAACTTCAGGCTTGAGCGCGAGTACATGAACATTCCGGTGCAGAGCGCAGAAGGCGACTTTGACTTTGAGAGAGCGCGCAAGGGTGGCCTCGACGCGCCGTTCATGTCTATATATATACCGTCGCGGTACCAGCGCACGGGCGGCGCGAAGGAACTGGCCGACTCACTCATCACCATGGTGCGGGGCATCGCCGAGGGTATTCCCGACAAATTTGCGCTGGCCGGCACACCCGACGAGGTGACCGCCAACTTTGAAGCGGGCAAAATTTCGCTGCCGATGGGAATGGAAAACGGCGCACCCATTGGCGACGACCTCGCCAATGTTAAATACTTCTACGATCGCGGCATCCGCTACATCACACTTACGCACGGTAAAGACAACCAGATCTGCGACTCATCCTACGACACTACGCGCACCTGGAACGGCCTGAGCCCTTTTGGTGTGCAAGTAGTAGACGCCATGAACCGCGCCGGCATCATGGTTGACGTCTCCCACGTGTCGGACAGCGCCGCCGCGCAGGCGATGCGCCTCTCGAAAGCGCCGGTGATCGCGTCGCACTCTTCGTGCCGCTACTTCACTCCCGGTTTCGAACGCAACATGTCCGACGATCTGCTCAAACAACTGGGCAAAAATGGTGGTGTAATTCAAATCAATTTCGGCGCAAGCTTCCTCGACTCGGTCGCACGTCAGAACAGCGAGCTGCGCGACTCGCTGCAGAAAATTCTGGAAGAAAAGCATTTAACATCGAAAGATTCCGAAGCGCAACCTATCATCGAATTGTTTGGCAAGCAGCACAAGGAGTTGTTTTCGGATGTCGAAAAAGTGGCCGACCACATCGACCATGTGGTAAAGCTGATCGGCATCGACCACGTGGGCATCGGCTCCGACTTTGATGGTGTGGGCCGA
>JAAURZ010000509.1 GCA_012031955.1 Bacteroidia bacterium | reverse complement strand
TACACAATTCAGCTGCCGGCATATCTCGCACTGCCGGGCTAAGTTTTACATTTAATCCAAGTTAAGTATGTCATTTTCTTTTCGGAAAATTTCGGCGGACGTGTCTGCCGGACTCACCGTAAGTTTTGCAGCCATCTCGCTCGGCGCCGCCTTCGGCGTTATGTCTGGCAGGGGTGCGCTGGCCGGCATGATCGGCGCAGCGGTAATACCCATCATCGCCTCCACCCTCGGCGGCACACGCCTGCAGGCTTCCGGGCCCACGGCGCCCATGACGGCCGTGTCGGCGCTCATCATCGCTTTCGCTTACGACCATTTTCCAGACCGCACGCTGGCAGAACAATTCGTCACGCTCATTTTATCATGAACGCTATCATATTAGTCATCGGCGGTATTGTAAAACTCGGGCGACTTATATCGATGGTGCCCAACGTGGTTATTCTCGGCTTCATGAACGGGATTGCCGTACTCATCTGGATGGATCAACTGAAAAAACTGCTGGCGTTGTCGGGCAATGAGATAATGGAAGGTGGTATCGCCGCGAACCTGACCGTCGCGCTCGGTACGTTTTCCTCATCTTCGTCATTGTCTGGACGGTGCGGCGTTTGCCACTCAAGCAGCATGCGCGATCGCTTATAAGCGGCGTGCTGTTCGCCATCGTCATCATGACTGGTTTGAGTGTGGCATTCAGTATGCCGATTGAGCGCATCACTCTCGACGATGCCGCAGGTTCGTTTGCCAGTGTATTCGCCAGCATGAAAGAACTATTTCCCGTCGCGTGAAATAATTCAGACCGAGTACCTGCTTATGGCGTTGCCGTACGCGGGGCAACTGGCGCTGCTGGCATACCTCGACTCGCTCCTGACTGCGCTCGTGGTCGACCGCATGACGAGAGAAAATCGAATCTAAACAAGGAGCTTATCGCCCAGGGGCTTGCCAACGCCGGATCGGCCCTATGCCAGGGCATTCCGGGAGCGCAGGCCACTATAAGGTCGGTGCTCCTTATCAAAGAGGGTGCGCGGTCGCGCCTTGCCGGCGTACTCATCGGCGTATTTGCCTGCTCAGCATCGGTCTTTTCAAAAACTATCTCACACTGGTGCCGGCGGCGGTATTCGCTGGCGTGCTGCTGAAAGCGGGACTTGATGTGTGCGACAAAGACTTCGTGCGCGAATACCTTTCGGGACAATGGTTCAGGTCAGTACAGCGGAACATGCAACTTGCATTTATTGCCTACACTACGGTAATCACGGTGGTCATCGACCTCAACGTGGCTGTAATCACCGGCACGCTTTTATTTTACCTGGTTCGCGTCTTCTGGAAATTCAAAGACGTAGAAGCCGACCTGGAGGAAATTTCCTACCAGGAAGCAAAAACTATTACAGGATAAACAAACACAAATCGTATATTAATTACTTATGGAAACGTATAAGAAACTATTGGAAGGAAACCGGGTGTGGGTACAGGAGAGACTTCAGGAAGACCCTGACTTTTTTGAACGCCTGTCGCACGGACAAAGCCCTCAGATACTGTGGATAGGATGCTCGGACAGCCGTGTGCCTGCGAATGAAATCACCCGCACGATGCCGGGCGACATTTTTTGTGCATCGTAACATCGCCAACATGGTAGTGCATTCCGACATGAACATGCTGAGTGTGTTGGACTACGCGGTCAACATCCTGCGCGTGAAGCACGTGATTGTATGCGGCCACTACGGCTGCGGAGGCGTACAAGCCGCTATGACCAACGAGCAGTACGGCCTGGTCGATAACTGGCTTCGCCACATCCGCGATGTGTACCGCCTGCACCAGGATGAACTCAACGCCATCGGCGACGAGGAGACGCGTTTCAAGCGTTTCGTCGAACTCAATGTGGAGGAGCAGGTGCTCGATCTTTCAAAAACTTCGATTGTTCAAAATGCCTGGAAAAACAGGAACGAACCCAAAATTCACGGGTGGGTCTACAGCCTCAAAACCGGGCTCATCAAAGACCTCGGCGTAAGCTTCGATCACAGTGCAAACTGGCTCCCATCTTCAGGGTAGACGCCAACGCGCCGGTTCAGGCCTGATTTACAAATTGTCTTAATTGAGTTGCTCAAGGATTTCTACCAAAAGAAGTCCTTGAGTTTTTTATATTTGCCCCACTGAAAGCGAAGGCAAATGAACAAGAATTTTGTGCAGGAATTAAAGTGGCGGGGTATGATACACGACGTAATGCCCGGCACCGAAGAGCAGCTAAGCAAAGAGATAACAAGCGGTTACATCGGATTTGATCCTACGGCCGACTCGCTGCACATCGGCAACTTCGCTCAAATAATGGTATTGGTTCATTTCCAAACGCTGCGGTCACAAACCCTTCGCGCTTGTTGGTGGCGCCACGGGCATGGTGGGCGATCCGTCGGGCAAGTCGGCTGAAAGAAACCTGCTTTCGGAAGACATTCTTCGCCACAACGAGTCGTGTGTGAAACAACAACTTCAGAAATTTCTTGACTTTGAATCGGGCGCCAATGCCGCCGAAATGGTGAACAACTACGACTGGTTCAAGGACTTCAAGTTCCTCGATTTTATTCGTGATGTGGGCAAGCACATTAGTGTGAACTACATGATGGCCAAAGACTCGGTTCAAAGCAGACTGGAGTCGGGCCTTTCGTTCACCGAATTTACTTACCAACTGGTGCAGGGCTACGATTTCTACTGGCTATACGCCAACAAAAAACTGCAAGCTGCAAATGGGCGGCTCCGACCAGTGGGGCAATATTGTAACGGGTACGGAACTGATACGCCGGAAGGCCGGAGGCGAAGCATTTGCGCTTACGTCACCCCTGATAAAAAAAGCTGACGGCACCAAGTTTGGCAAGTCAGAGCAGGGCAACATCTGGCTCGACGCCAAACGTACTTCTCCTTACCGGTTCTATCAATATTGGCTGAACACGTCGGACGAAGATGCCGCAAACTTCATCAAGGTTTTCACCACATTCGGTCGGGAAGAAATAGAATCGCTGGTAGCCGATCACCAACAGGCGCCTCACTTGCGCAAACTGCAACAAACGCTGGCGAAAGACATCACGATTCGCGTACACACGGAGGCAGACTATGAAACGGCGCTGAGGGCTACGAACATCCTCTTCGGAAAGTCTACCACAGACGGAACTGACTAGAAGCCTGGATGAACCA
>JAAURZ010000508.1 GCA_012031955.1 Bacteroidia bacterium | reverse complement strand
TGCCAAAGGCAACACCACGCATTCTCGAATTGCGAACCTATGAGGGTTACAGTGATGACGCCGTGCGACGCAAAATAAAAATGTTTAACAAGGAAGAGTTTGGCATCTTCGAACGCAACAAACTTAACATGGTATTCTTCGGCCATGTGTTGGCAGGCGACCGTATGCCCTGCCTTACCTATTTGCTCAGCTTTGCTAACGTGGAAGAGCGGGACGCAAACTGGCGGGCCTTTCTTGCCGACCCCGAGTGGCTGCGCATCGTCAAATTGCCGGAGTACGCCAACACAGTCAGCAAGATTCACAGAACATTTCTCGAACCGCTACCCTATTCGCAAGTCTGAGCGGGCGCCTATTTCGATATACTTGCCCTCAGGCACAATTTGAAATGCGGATTCGTCTACGCCCAACTGCCGAAGTGCCGCACGCAAGTCATTCACCGGCTCGTCCAGGCCATCGTCGGCAAGGGGAAACGTTCCGTAATGAGAAGGAACACTCAGGTTTGATTTTACCTCAAGGTGAATGCGTACCGCATTGTAGGGCGATACATGGATGGGAGACATGAACCACTCCGGCTTGTACGCCCCAATCGGAATAATGGACAAGTCGACAGGCCCGGTTCTTTTTCCGATGTCCTTAAAAGTAGCGTCGTTATAACCGGTGTCGCCGGCGAAGTAGATGTTCAACCCATCGATGGTGATCATGTAGCCGCACCAGAGCGATGCATCGCGATCCAGCATGCCACGGCCCGAGAAGTGCTGCGCCGGCAGTGCTTGCACCTTTACCCTCGACGTCAGCATTTTTTCGTCCCACCAGTCTAAGTCACCAGCCCCGGCAATGCCCTTGGTTTGCAGCAACGCCTGCACGCCAAGCGGCGTAATGACATGCGGCTCATGCACCTTGTCGAGTTGTCGCAGCGCGTTCGTGTCGAGGTGGTCGTAGTGGTTGTGGCTGAGCAATACATAGTCGATAGCTGGAAGGTCTTCCATTCGAATGCCGGGGTTGCGCATGCGTCGTGGGCCGGCAAAGCTGAAAGGGCTCGTTCGCTCGCTCCAAACCGGATCGGTCAATAGGTTGACGCCACCACCCTGAATGAGAAAAGTGGTGTGGTTGATAAAGGTGACCCGAACACCGGCATTGACCTGGTTGATTGGCTTTTCACCGAAAGGGACATCTCGATAAGCCCACGGCTGGCGCTCGCGATTGACGGCCCATTTCAAAACCTCACGAAGTCCCTTCGCCTGAAAGCCACCCGGGTTAATAAACTTTTTACCATCGAAATGATCCGTCACAGGTCCACGGTAGCGCGGCCCCGACAACACAGCCCCTACAAGAAAAAAAGAGGCGACTATCAACAAGGGCACACCGAGTATCAGAGAAAGAAAGGTTGTCATGGGGTCGTGGCAGTTGTCATACAATATAAACCATTGTCGCATGCCATCACCTAAATATTGTAACGCGACAGCACTTCGATGCGGCCCCTGTTTCTCTTATTGTGCGCGGGTGCTAACGCCGCGATCGTCGCGTCAAAATAATCACACCCACCGCGCACAGCGCGACACCTACTGCCAGCAGCCCGGCAAATATGCCCCAGTCAAATTGATATTCGCTTTGTTGCGTCAGGTATATCCAATAGATAACGCCTGCAAAAGCAACAAGCCCCCAGATAATGGTGGCTATACCAAAGTAGTGGGCCAGCCCTCTCGAGACTTTTTCGTCCGTATCTAAAAGGTTGTTTTTCATCTCACTGTTATGTTGGTTCTTCCAATAAAACAGTAAGACTGGTTGAATGATTTGCTGATTTTTCTCCCCAGCCAGAGGTCGGCTGGTTGAATGCTTTAGTGGGAACTGAATACCATATCGAGGCGAGTGAAATACACGGTAGTAGCGCCCTTGTACGAAGAGTCCACGCCTACAATCAGCCAGATTTCTCCATTGCTGTTGCTTTGTACCACAAATGGAATTGTCTCCTGCGCGTTGGTACGACTGATGATGGTGTAGGCGTTGGTGAACTCGCTTACGGCAATATTGCCCACGGTAATCATGTCGGCACCATCTGTGCCCTGATTGCCCTTGTCGATGTTCATCACGTAGGAGCCGGCCGTCAGTACCTTCCTCGGTTCTGTGCCTACTGCTCCCACTTTTACATAGACGCCCTCCCCGGGATATCCGTCTATGCCGGTCGAGCCGGTCGGCGCGGTGGAGGCCAGCTCAAGATCGAAGACAAGCGTGTAATCTGTATTCGGCACGAAGCCCGACAAGCGCCGTTTCACGAACATGAATAAGTCGCCATTGAGATTGTTGCCAGACAACATGAGCGCCTTGCGGTCTTCGCCGAGGTTTACAGGCAGGTTGCCATAGTCGAACGCGAGTTCAAACGCGATCGAGTCGCCCTCCGGGTAGTCGGCAAAGTCGCCAAGCCAGCCATGCTGCGATTCCGCAAAATCGTAATTGCTAGAAAAAACAAAAAAACTATCGGACGACGCGTCCAGGCAGCCACTCGCCATCCACGCCAGGCACACAAAAAAGATCACTCTCAAACCCATCCTCATAAAATCTCCCCTTTTGCCCAATAGACACCGGTAGCGTGCCGCGGGGTTGGAAGTCATTATAAATTTACACGGTTGGCGCATCACTTGCTACCAGGTGCGCGCCATCCCGGTTTCACCGTCGTAAACGGGCATTTCACAATAAATTTATGAGGTTTCCGACTGAACAGATAAACTCATTTTGATCCCTTGGCGTTGAAATCATCAGCGACTTTAAACGGCTGCCTATGCAAGACTTTACAACCTTAGAAGCATTCCCTTTCAAAACAGTACTCAACCTCAAGCCTCTGGTTGAGTTCTGGACAAAGCGTGCGCTGATGGGCGAAATGCCCATTTTCTCGAACCACCTTCTGGCCCGGCTCGAGGCCGCCCCCGAGCTAAGTCAGCCGATATACGATCATTCCGTGCTCGAACGGCACCACGACCTGCTCATGTTCCTGGCGTCGGCGGTAATACCGCCCGCCGGCTGCGAGACAGACCTAACGGCCATGATTTCTCCCTTTGAATTTACCGAAGTCTTTGCCACCAAAGCATTCAAAAACGCCATGCCACTCGACAAGATCGACAAGATGGTGTCAGTAAATGCCCCCGGCAACAGCATGGTGCTCGGTAAAACCCTTAA
>JAAURZ010000507.1 GCA_012031955.1 Bacteroidia bacterium | reverse complement strand
GACAAGAACCGCATGGGAACGCTTGTCTCCTGCCCCATGTGACGGGAACCCCTGCCAGACAACCTTAGCCCTGGCCAAAGGCAACAACTGTTCCTGCCCTAGGCGCCAGCGAATCAACGCCTCTTGCTCGTCCGCCTGCACCGGAAGTTGTTCCAGTTCCAAAACAGATCGCGCGCACCGACAGATCTGACAACAACAACACGATTGGACGCGGAGCGTCAGGCAGCCATACAGGCCCTGCGATACAACCCAATGGATTTTTAGAGATTAGTACGCAATAGTAAAAAAACAAAGGGCCGACAACTCGGCCCTTTGTTTCTATTTCAACACAATTGATCTACAAATGAATCACCTCATCGTACGCAGCGGCGGCGGCCTCCATGATCGCTTCGCTCATTGTCGGGTGCGGGTGCACTGATTTGATTATCTCGTGGCCGGTAGTCTCCAGCTTGCGCGCAGCTACTACTTCGGCGATCATCTCAGTTACGTTAGCGCCGATAAAGTGCGCGCCGAGCCACTCGCCGTATTTCGCATCGAAGATCACTTTCACAAAGCCTTCGGTGGCGCCGGCAGCCTTCGCCTTACCAGACGCGCTGAACGGAAACTTGCCGACTTTAATTTCATAACCGGCTTTCTTCGCCGCTTCTTCAGTATATCCGACCGACGCGATCTCCGGCGTGCAGTACGTGCAGCCCGGCAGGTTGTTATAGTCGAGGGGTTGCGGCTTCTTGCCTGCAATATTTTCCACGCAAATAATTCCTTCCGCCGAGGCCACGTGCGCCAGCGCAGGGCCTTTCACAATATCGCCGATGGCGTATATGCCAGGCACATTAGTGCGGTAGAAGTCATCCACCACCACTTTTCCTTTTTCAGTTTTCACACCTACATCTTCAAGGCCGATGCCTTCCAGGTTGGTGGCTACGCCCACGGCAGACAACACCACATCAGCTTCGATCTTGATCTCGCCGGTGGGTGTTTTCACCGTGGCAACACATCCTTTGCCCGAAGTATCCACTTTCGTGACTTCGGAATTTACGTGGATGGTCATGCCCGATTTCTTGAACGACCGCTCCAGCGTTTTCGACACCTCTTCGTCTTCCACCGGAACAATCCGCGGCAAAAATTCTACGATCGTCACCTCGGTGCCGATGGCATTATAGAAATAGGCGAACTCCACGCCGATGGCGCCTGAGCCTACTACCAGCATCTTCTTAGGAGCTTTGTCGAGTATCATCGCTTCGCGGTAGCCGATTATTTCTTGCCGTCTATTTTCATAGCAGGCAGTTCGCGCGAGCGTCCGCCGGTAGCCACTATAATGTGCTTGGCTTCGTAGTCGGCCTTCTTGCCCTGCTCGTCGGTCACTTCCACCTTTCCGCCCTTCTTCAGTTTGCCGAAGCCGGCGATGTGGTCGATCTTATTTTTCTTGAAGAGGAACTGGATACCCTTACTATTGCTGGCAGCCACATCACGGCTGCGCTTCACCATACTTTTGATATCCGCCTTGAAGTCCTTCACCTCCACGCCGTAATCCTGTGCGTGGGTGACGTATTCAAATACCTGTGCACTCTTCAATAGCGCCTTTGTAGGAATGCAACCCCAGTTGAGGCAGATACCTCCGATCTCGGCCTTTTCAATCACACCCACCTTCATCCCCAACTGTGACGCGCGGATGGCGGCCACATATCCACCGGGCCCGCTGCCAATCACCAGCAAATCGTATTTAGACATAGCTTTTATGATTTTAAATTTCGCAGCCAAAGATAACCGGCTGATCGCTCTTTCAAAACGATTACACCCGCTAAAACGCTAACCAACGACAAGAAATCGAGCCGCGGGGTTCTGCCCTTGGATTTTACAGGAAATACTTATTTTTGACCTCGCAAACGAAATCTTTCAACCTTATTCAGTCTTTTAAACACATCCACTATGAAATTATTAGAAGGTAAAACTGCGCTTGTTACCGGAGCCTCCAAAGGTATTGGCAAGGCCATTGCCATCACCTATGCCGAACAGGGTGCCAACGTAGCATTTACCTACCTGTCTAGCGTGGAGCAAGGCGAGGCCCTCGCCGGCGAACTTGTCGCCAAGGGTGTGAAAGCAAAGGGCTACCGGTCTGATGCGTCGGATTTTGCGCAGGCCGACAAACTTATACAAGATGTGATCGCTGATTTCGGTTCGCTCGACATACTTGTTAACAACGCCGGCATTACGATGGACAACCTGTTGCTGCGGATGACGGAAGAGATGTGGGACAAAGTGATTGCCGTAAACCTGAAGTCGTGCTTCAACACGGTGAAGGCCGCGACCAAACAGATGATGAAGCAGAAGAGCGGCTCCATCATCAACATGACGTCGGTGGTGGGTGTAAAAGGCAACGCGGGCCAGGCCAACTATGCCGCCTCGAAGGCAGGCATTATCGGCTTCACCAAATCTGTTGCGCTTGAGTTGGGTTCGCGCGGAGTAAGGTCCAACGCCATTGCACCCGGATTTATTGAAACAGAAATGACGGCCAAGCTCGACGAAAAAACCGTGCAGGGCTGGCGCGATGCCATACCGATGAAGCGCGGGGGCAAACCCGAGGACGTGGCCAACGCATGCGTGTTTCTCGGCTCCGATCTGTCGGCTTATATGACCGGCCAGGTCTTGCAGGTGGATGGCGGCATGCTCACCTGATTCTTGACTTTCATTTTTCAACAGCATTTTAATCATCAGCCATACGAGCGTTCGCAAACGTTCGAAGCATATTCTTTCTATTTTTTCCTGCGAGAATTTTGGAAACCAACGTTTCCAGCACTACGTTTGCATCATCAAGTCGAATAAGCACACCTGCTTAATTGATTTATAAAGAAGCGTGGAGAGACAGGCTCTTTGAAGCGCTAGCAACCATCCGAAAAGGATAAGGTGCTAATTCCTGATCCGAACGGCGAGTGCCGCAAGGAAAATATAAACCGATTAAAAATGAAGAATCCAACTTCTCATCCATCCGGTCAGGGCGTGCTTCGCCTCCAAAATTATTCTCATGCGTCAGCCTTCCTTGTGAAGTCGATGTGCATTCAGCCCATTCAACACATGCCACAGGCGTGTTGTTGCATGCGTTGTTGTTGATCCACTTTTATTCCATCATCAACATGCCTTCACGCAGCAGGATTCCCGCTAGGGGTGCAGTCCGC
>JAAURZ010000506.1 GCA_012031955.1 Bacteroidia bacterium | reverse complement strand
TTCCATGTTGCGAACGCGGATGGTGTCCTCAGGTTCAAGCTCAAACACCACAACAGGCTTCCACACGCCATGCCGAAATGCCGACACAGCAAGTGGAAAGTACGCCTTGAAGTCGCGGTCAAACGTGAGGCTTTCGTATGTTTTGTCCTGGAACCAACGTCCGATAAGGAGAAAGAAAATTAAACCTGTAAATGAGTCAAGGTAGCCCGGGCCCGCCTGCAGTGTGATGTCACACAGGCTGCGCGCCCACAATGCAACAAGCCCTACGGCGATGGGCACATCAATGTTTACCTGCCTTTGCCTGAAACTCTTCCACGCCGACACAAGGTAGCCCGAGCCGCTGTAGAGCAGCGGCGGAACTGACAACGCTACGTTGAGCCAGGCAAAAAGGCGGTCGAGCCCGTGATCCTGCCGCGTAAGGCCGAAGTACTCCGGAAAACTGAACAGCATGACATTGCCAAAACAAAACCCGGCGACGGCCAGCTTGAGCAACAATGTTTTATTGAGCGCTGAAGGTTCTTGCTTTTCACTAGTCTCCAGCCTGATTTGCGGCGCATAGCCAACCGAAGCAAGCACGGCTGCAAGTTCACTTAATTTAAGCGCGTCGGTTTTAAAATCGACGACCACTTTTTTTCGTCCAAAATTCACCTCCGATTTCAAGATGCCGTTGTGGAGTTTTTGCAAATTCTCCAGCAGCCAGATACAGGACACACAATGGATAGCGGGAACATTGAAACGAACACGACAAAAGTTTTCGTTCTCGAACTCGATCACTTTGGCGCGTATGGCCGGCTCGTCGAGGTAGGCATAGGCTTCCGGTACAACCTCTTTCTGCTGCAATCCCGCACGATCGTCCAGCGAATAGTATTCACACAGGTTATTTTCACTCAGTATCTCGAACACGGTTTTGCAACCATAGCAACAAACGGATGATCGCGCAGCCATAGCACCTCATCGGCACAAGGCTCTCCGCAATGGGTACACTTCTGTTGTTCCTTTACAGGCCGCTGAATCGTCTCGCTGGCAGTCATCTACTTTTGATCGCATAGGTCCAGATGGGTACGTCTACATGATTGACCACGTCTTCGGCCACGCTGCCGCTCACGATGTGGCTGAGGCCCCTGCGGCCGTGGGTGCCCATGGCGATCATGTCGGCTTTGATCATAGCGGCAAAGTTGATAACACCCGACTCTTCGAACGGATCATTGAATATATTGAGCGTACAATCTTTGAGCATGAATCGTTTGGCAAACTCCTCAAGCCGCTCCTTCGTGATCGTGTCGCGTGTAAAGTTGCTTGGCGTGTTGATCCAGACCACGTGCAGTTTGGCCTTGAAGAAAAATTGCAGCGCTTTTACCTGCATGAGCAGGTCTTCCTGTTTGTCGCTGAGGGTGTTAGGAAACACGATATTCTTAATGGCTGCCACCTTCACATACTTCTTGACTGTGATAACGGGTACGGGTGATGTTCGCACTATTTTTTTCGGCGTTGGAGCCGATCACAAGTTCGCGCAGCCCGCTGGCTCCGTGCGTGCCCATCACAACAAGGTCTATCTTTTCGTCTTTAATGTAGTGGATGAGCATCGGCGACACAGAACCAAATTCAGTTTTGGTCTTTATCTTCGGGCCTTCCTTGGCGTGCTTTTCTTTGAGCTTTTTAAATTGTTTCTCGGCATTGGCGCGCATATCCGCCAGCATTGTTTCTTCGAATGCCATAACGGGCATCAGCACAGTATCGTGCATAACGGGAAGCTCCACCACGTTTACGAGATGGACCTCACCTTTGGATTGTTTGGCAATGTCAACCGCCACGCGAAAAGCATTGATCGCCTGGTCGGAAAATCACACGGAACGAGTATTTTTTTCATGGCCTTTTTGGGGTTATGTACAAATGTATCGGGTGCGCAACGGCGCCTGAATGATCGTGATCAAACAAGATACTGACAAAAGTCAGTTCGGCGCAAAAGAAAAGGCAAGCAGTGGAGGCTAACACTGCGATTCGCAGCAATAGCCGGTAAGGTAGTCGGCAGCACCGTCGAGGCCACCTAGAAGGCCTTTACAAGGGCACAGTCAGGTCAAAGGTCCACCAAATGTGCACTTTCATTTATTTTTAGTGGTTAAAACGAATTACCAGTATGGTAGCGCAAAAGTACAAAGTGATCAAATCGAAACGCCAAGACAAGAAGTATTCTAAAATACCCGAGGAGTTAGTTGGCGCCGACTTCAAAAGCAAAGAGATGAAGGATGAGGTCGAACTGCTTACACTCCTGATCTAGTTGCTCTCAAATAGCAGAAGAAGGAATCTATTATTCGATCACCCTTTGCTTCTGTCGCGCTTGCGGTCGTTTTCCTTGAGCAGCACTTTGCGCAGGCGCAGCGACTTCGGCGTCACCTCCACATACTCGTCGGATTGGATGTATTCCAGTGATTCTTCTAACGAAAACTTGAGGGCGGGCGCAATGCGCATTTTTTCGTCGGAACCGGATGCGCGTATGTTGGTGAGTTTTTTGTTTTTCGTCACATTCACCACGAGGTCGCCCGAGCGGCTGTGTTCGCCAATCACCTGGCCTTCATACACTGGATCGTTGGGGTCTATAAAGAATTTGCCGCGGTCCTGCAGGTTATGCAAACTGTACGGGATGGCTTCGCCTTGTTCCATGCTGATGAGTGACCCGTTGATGCGTCCGGGGATTTCGCCTTTGTACGGCTGATATTCTTTGAAGCGGTGCGTGGTGATGGCTTCGCCCGCGGTTACGTTTAGCAGATAATTACGCAGGCCGATGATGCCGCGTGAGGGTATGAGAAAACGCAGTATCATGCGGTCGCTTTTGGGTTCCATACTGAGCATTTCACCTTTTCGCTGCGACACTGTTTCAATGGCCTTGCCTGCGTCACTTTCCGGAAGGTCGATTGTAAGTTCTTCAATCGGTTCGCATTTTACGCCGTCGATCTCGCGGTAGATCACCTGCGGCTGACCGATCTGGAGTTCGTAGCCCTCGCGGCGCATCGTTTCGATAAGTACCGAGAGGTGCAGCACGCCGCGGCCGAATACCATGAAGCTATCGGCGGAGCCGGTGTCGGCCACGCGCAACGCGAGGTTCTTCTCAAGCTCTTTGTCGAGGCGGTCTTTGATGTGGCGCGATGTCACATATTTTTCCTTCTTGCCAAAGAAG
>JAAURZ010000505.1 GCA_012031955.1 Bacteroidia bacterium | reverse complement strand
GAACCAGACTACAGCCATCGAACCACTTTTCACAGTCGATGTGAAAGTGGCGGCGTCTTTGGAATCGGAGACCATCCGTCAATCATCGGAGCTGGATTGTTTCGAAGTTGTTGGAAGTGAAAGGGGATTGGGTCAGGATCAGGAGCAACGAAACACTGGAATGCAGTGAACATCCATCGCCGATAAAGTCCGGGTGGATTCGTTGGAAAGTTGACGGAGCATTGGCGATTAAATACTATCTGAGTTGCTAATACTTGTTTGATGGTGCCTCCCGCTGAAATAAATGAAGGTATGAAAAAACTGATGGTATTGTTTTTTCTGACGGCTGTTACTACGGTATGTGCGCAATTCCTAAAAAGGAGGTCGTCAATAAGCCGAATTTGGCAAAACCAACCATCAGCCATCCGCTACGCATCGACCGAGATTCTGCCTTGGTATACATGAATGGTAGGTTCTATTCGATTGACGATCTTGACAAGATGAATTTTGGCAAGATGAACGCTGCGTACGACTCGGGGCAGTTTATACAGCACCCGGACTCAATCGCTGCGTTTGTGGCAAAGCGACTGAAGGTGATTATTTGGATAAAGAAGGAAGAGGAACCCTGACGTTGTGTTTTGAAAACGGCAGGGGCGGCATGTATACGACGAAACAAGTAATTCCTTAAATTGGCATTCGTTCCAAACACTACACCCCGCATGGCATACAGCGAACAACTGGCACAACGACTGCGCGACGCCCTGGAAGGAGTGCCGCGTGTAGAAGAGAAGAGAATGTTTGGACGCCTCGCCTTCATGGTTAACGGAAAGATGTGTGTGACCGCCGGCCCGCAGCGCATTATGGCTCGCATAGACCTTGCGTTGCATAACGACGCCATAAAGAACGATGGCTGCAAAACCGTGATTATGAGAGGGCGGCCTTGCCTCGGTTATGTGCACGTGGCGGAGCGCAATCTTGACACTGACGTCGCGTTGCAGTATTGGGTGAACCTGGCCCTCGACTTTAACAAGAAAGCGAAAGCGGCTACGCGTCGCGCTGAAACGGGTAAGTTGAAAACCGTCATGGCAAGAAAAGATTCCGCCACGCCTTTAAAGAAAGCGAAGAGGACGAGCAAAATAAAAAAGTGAGGGATAAGGAATTGCCACGTTCGATCATTTTAAAATACGTCATATTCCTCTTTCTTCTCCCTTCCACCGCGTTCGCACAGTCCATCACTAAAAAAGAGTCCGCCGCCATCGATCAAATAATCGCCGATGTATCGGCCAAGCACAAACCCGCCACTTATGTAGTGCGAGATGTTACGGTGATTACCATGCGCGCCAACGAAGTGCTCGAGCATCGCGATGTGCGCGTGAAAAACGGTGTGATAACTGCGGTCGGAGAGCGTCTTGATGCGACTGATGCAATAGAGATCGATGGGAAAAGCAAATACCTCATGCCTGGCCTCACCGACATGCATGTGCACTTGTTCGACAAGCATGCGCTGCGCAACACGTGGATGCTCGCACTACTGCTGCATGGCGTTACCACCGTGCGCGATATGTGTGGCGAGCCCGCTAAGCTTGTCCTGCGGGAAAAAATAAGATCGAACGAACTGCTCGCACCAAACCTCTACCAGGCAGGTCCCATCATCAATGGCGTGAAAGACAACATGGGATTATTTGCTCTTGCAACCACGCCGGAGCAGGGCCGGGCCATTGTTCAAAGTCAGAAGCAAGCGGGGTATGATTTCGTGAAAGTGTATGACCACCTGCAGACGGATGTGTACGCATCCATTGCGGACGAAGCACAAAAACAACAGATGCTTGTTGCCGGCCATGTGCCCGACGCTGTTGCGCTGACGGACGCAGCGACTCATCACCAAAGTATAATCGAACACCTGACCGGCTACTTCGAATGGAAAGAAAGCCAGGTGACGCTCACCGCACCTGCCGACTATGCGACAATGACCGCCAGCGCCGGACTTTGGAATTGCCCCACGTTGTACAAACCACTAAATGAACGGCTCAAGAAAGGGTGCCGCCGATATGTTTGCGTACGCCAATGCGTCGGGACTCGTGCCGACGAGCACATTGAAGCTGTGGGAGAAGCGCATCAACAGCAATTCTAAAGCGATAGAAGAAATTGTGGATCGCTATGGCGCAAGCAACTACACCGCACTTCGCGATGTGGTGTGGGCACTGTGCCAGGCCGGGTCACCGCTGGTGGCCGGCACGGACTCCGGCAACCTGCCGTTGCTTATACCGGGCTATGCGCTGCATGAGGAACTAAAGCTGATGGTAGCGATGGGCATACCTGTGCACGATGTGTTGAAAATGACCACCATCAACGCGGCCATCGCGATGGGTAAAGAATCTGAATTCGGAAGCATTGAAGTCGGCAAACGCGCCGACTTCCTTTTGCTGAATGCAAACCCGTTAAGCAGCATCAACCACCTGCAAGACAAAGCCGGACTGATGGTGCGCGGTGTGTGGTTGTCGGCGGAGGAGTTGGAGAAAATAATGACCGACATCCGTGAAGCTTTTGGAAATTAAAAATCCATTTACGAAGCGTACTCTTCGGACACTCAACACAATGGAAATGCAGCCATTATGGCGTCCTCAGAATGCCAGTGATTTGGGTTGCGTGCCGCTCGTCAAAACGTCACCCAGAGGCGACCACAACAAAACGAGTCCGATGCGCTTCGACGCCGAAGGGTCTCCAAACCAAGCACAGTACAAATCATTTCAGTAGTCGTTTAGAGTTGACGACTAGTTTCGGAGTGAATTCTTTTTCGTAGACTTACAAGCTGGATTAGTTTTAATATATTCGCCAACCGAGCGAGAGATAGCATGAAAACGTGTCCCTATTGCGCTGAACCGGACTTGCAGGATAACGCAAAGGTGTGTAAGCATTGTGGCAAGTCTCTACAAAAAGACAGTACGGGTTGCGCAACAGTAGTATTTTTCTTGTTTATATTTGCATGTGTAGTCATTGGTTTCTTCTGGTGGCCAATTTGGATCCTCGCACTTATCCTCGTCGCTGCTCACGACCTTGATAAATGTAGAGCGACGAGTCGGATGCCTGAGCTTTGCCACGCTTGTCAACTTTATCTGTGACAACTTTTTAAATCACAGTCTTACATTTAAAAAAATCCTGCTAAAGGACGTAATATGTCCTTGCAAGTTTTTATT
>JAAURZ010000504.1 GCA_012031955.1 Bacteroidia bacterium | reverse complement strand
ACAGAATATTCGTCGCCCTGGTAAACCCGTAAGTCGACGAAACCACTTACGTTGAGTTCGTCGAAGCCCGATAATCCATATTGGTCTTGCGTACTGTCGCTGCGGTCGTAGTAGGTGCTTTGATCGGTATCCATTTCCTCTACAGGGCAGGTCAGGCATTTCAGGCCCTGCTGGGTCATCATCCACGTGTTACCCTCGCGCACACTCCAGTCGCCGATGTACTGGTTGATGAGGCGGTACATGCCGTCGCCGATAACGAACGGTGTGTTGTACGGAATGTATAGAGTCATTCTCAACTGCTGGCCGCGGAAAATGGCGTCGTCTTTAAAGCGCAGGTTGCTGTCAAAGTAAAACACGGAGTCTTGCAAGGTCACGTTGTAGTCTACCATCTGGGCGTTTTCGGCTGCCTTCAGGCGTGTGGGACCCTGGGCTTCGAATGTCTGCACGAGCAAGAAACCAGGGTCGTCATTGGCTCTCAGGTAGAGGTCCACGCCTTCGTAATCGTCGAGGCCGGTTTCATTGATCCTGAGCACAGCCGTTTTGCCCGTAATCTGGAATGCCTTCTCCACTTTATGTTCGCCATGTTCCTTGAAGTTGTACACGATGCGTGGTATGCCCACACTCAAGGCTGCGACGCTGAGGAAGAACACTACAAACATCGACCAACCAACAGTGGCGTTGAACACGACGCGGCGTGCGATGATTGAGATTCCAAGGAGAAGAAGGAATATGCTCGGAATGATGGCACCGAAAAAGGCCGCTACTACAGTCCAGGTCGGGAAGGCGTTGGAAAATGCATGGAGCGGTATGCTGAGTTCGCTCACGTCGGTGGCCCACAGGATAGGCAGGCCGATGCCCGAAAAGATACCGAACAGAATGCCGGTGCTCATGATTACACCGATTACGAGGCCAAGGCCGATAAAGAATACAAAGAGTCCGATCACAACACGCAGTAGTTCCGCGATGGGAACAAGTATTTTCCCCAGCGCGGTAATAAGCACCGAAATAATCCGGAAGGGAAGGAGCAGGAGTTTCATCCAAACGCTTTCTTCTTCATCCTCCTTGACGTTCAAATTTTTTTTATGTTGGTTTCAATATTCGAGAGCGTTACAGGTTCGCCCTGCATCTGCATGCGATCAGTGAGGCTGCGCGCCTCAGGAAGAACGATCCACAACACCAGGTAGACCAGCAGTCCGACGCCGCCCGTAAAGGTGAACACCACAAACAACACGCGTACAACCACGATGTCGATGCCGAAGTAGGCGGCAAGGCCGCCGGATACGCCTGCCAACACCTTGCGGCTCGCATCGCGGAAGAGTTTTCTCTCCACCTCAGGCTCATCAGTTCGAAGGAACCTGGCACGGCGATCCAGAAGACAACGTACACCAGGAAGCCCACGCCATACGCCACTGTGAACAGCGCGAAGAATAGCCGGATCCATACCGGGTCGATGTTGAAATAGTTGGCCATGCCTGAGCAGACGCCACCAAGAATTTTTCTTTTCTGATCGCGGTACAGCTTGCGCGGTTCGGTATAGCCGGTCCGGCGGTGTTGCTCCGATGTGCTGCCTGCCGAGGTGGTCTCCTCCTCGGTACGTTTGTTGTCGTTAGCAGCTGATCCGGCTTCCGGCGCATCCTGTTCTTCAGCGGCTTTAAAGTCACTCACGCTACCCATGGTGGCGATGAGCGAATTCACATCTTCGGCCGTGATTACCTGCTTGCCCTCGTTGAGTTTCGAGAGAAATATCTCGGCGATCCGGCTTTCAATATCAGCGAGGATTTCACTGCTGTCCTCAAACGAGGAGAAGTACCGATTGATAGAGTCCAGATACTTCCGCAGATTTTCGTACCCGTCTTCCTCAATGTGAAAAATGATTCCGCTGATGTTGATGCTAATATTCTTTTTCATAGTTGTAAGAGCGTCGAAGTTGTGTTAGGCGTTGGATTTGGTGGTTATCATTTGCGTCGAGTGGATCAGCTCGTCCCAGGTCTCAGTCAATTTCCCTAAAAATTTGCTCCCTTTGTCCGTCAGCTTATAGTATTTTCTCGGTGGCCCCGACTTGGACTCTACCCATTTGTATTCCACCAGGCCAGCGTTTTTGAGCCTGGTCAGGAGGGGGTACAAAGTTCCTTCCACCACAATCATTTTCGCCACTGTGAGTTCGTCCAACATATCCGAGGCATACACTTCACCGCGCGAAATGATGTGAAGGATGCAATATTCCAAAATCCCCTTTCTCATTTGTACTTGCGTGTTTTCCAGATTCATAAATCCATAATTAATAGCGCACAGGTTTAAGCCGTTTACTTACTGCTATATACGGAAAAGTACTATGTATGGCCAAGTACTAAGTAAAAAAATATTCCTTTTGTACCAGCAAACACTCAAGTATTTGATTTTCAGATAAATAAAATGCTTAGGGGAGGCTTTCCATCCGCCTTGCGCTCATAGGTCGCCTTGGGTGCTACCAACGCTTTCGGTTGTCGACAGCTCTTACAATTGTATGCGGTGCGGTATCCAACCTTTGATTGGGGAGATTCTCCTTTCTATTTTTGAGGTCGATGAAACATAGGATAGCGGTTTTTGCGCTGGCATTCGGGGCTTGGCAGTATTCAACAGCGCAGGTGGGCAATGAGTGGATCAACTTTTCTCAGGACTACTACAAAATCCCTGTGGCCAAGGATGGCGTTTACCGGCTGACACAGGCCGACTTGGCTAGCGCCGGGTTTCCCGTTAACCTCGATCCGAGAAATGTCCACCTTTTTCATCGTGGTGCCGAGCAAAGTATCTTTATTGCCGGTGAAGCAGACGGCCAATGGGATGCCGGCGATTACCTCGAATTTTACGGCCTAAGAAACGACGGCACCCTCGACTCGCTCCTTTATCATCCGGATGCATCGGCCCAGCCACATAAGCTCTATAACCTTTTCAGTGACTCTACCTCGTATTTTCTCACCGTGAACGGCAGCGCTGGCAAGCGCATGGCATATTATGAGGAAGCCAACGATGGAAGCCCAACTGAAGTCGCGCACACGAACAGGATGCTCAAGATTTTCACCAATGGCTACTGCCTCGGCGAAACATTCAACGGCGTGATACAGCGCGCCGGTTTTGACAAACTGGAGGGCTGGACCAGCGGTGTCATCCGCGAAAATCAAAATTTCGACAACACCT
>JAAURZ010000503.1 GCA_012031955.1 Bacteroidia bacterium | reverse complement strand
ATACTTGTACCGAAAACGGAAATATCGCCGGCGTTCGGTCACATGGCTGTGATACACGACTCGGAGGGCAACCGCATCGCGTTTCATTCAATTCCACAGAAAAAATAGCCGAGGCTACCAGGGATGTCGGCTCATTTCAGCTGCACTTTCTTGTCACTCACCAGGATGTCGATAGCGTCGCCTGCCTCGAGTGTTGTGTGTACGCCTTCGGTGCTCACTTTTACTTTAATAACCCGGCCGCGAAATTCAATGCGAAACGAATAAGACTGCCATTGTTCCGGTATGAATGGCGCAAATGATAAAGTGTCGTCAACTACGCGCATACCTCCAAAGCCTTTTACCACGCTCATCCACGTGCCCGCCATTGAAGTAATGTGGCAGCCGTCTTCGGTATCGTTGTTGTAGTCGTCAAGGTCGAGGCGTGCCGTTCGCAGGTACAGATCGTATGCGTCTTCCTTGTATCCGAGTTTCGATGCGAGTATCACGTGAACACAGGGCGACAATGACGACTCATGTACCGTCATCGGTTCGTAGAAATCATAGTTTCGTTTGACTGTTGCCAGGTCATGATTTTCCTCAAAGAAGTACAATCCCTGAAGTACATCGGCCTGCTTGATGAAGCAAGACCTGAGTATCCTGTCCCACGACCATTTCTGATTCAGCGGTCGGTCGGCCGGTTTCAGATCCTTGACCGTGCGCAGCTCTTTATCAAGGAAGCCATCCTGCTGAAGGAACACTCCGCGCTCCTTGTCTTCGGGATAGTACATCCTGGCGATAATATCATTCCAGTGCGCTGTTTCTTTCGGTTCATCAAATGCCGACTTCCCCTTGATGCGTTCGTAGTCGTCGGTGTTCTGCTTTACATGCTCGAGTGCCTCAAGTGTATACTTCAGCGTCCACGCGGCGATGGTATTGGTGTACCAGTTGTTGTTGACGTTGTTCTCGTATTCGTTCGGTCCGGTTACGCCAAGCATCACATATAGTTGTCTATGCGCGGACCAGGTGATCCGCTGGGACCAAAACCGCGAAATACCGATGAGCACTTCAAGTCCGTACTTGTTCAGGTAATCTGCGTCGCCGGTATAGCGGATGTAGTCGAAGATGGCGTACGCGATGGCGCCGTTACGATGAATTTCTTCGAAAGTGATCTCCCATTCGTTGTGGCACTCCTCGCCGTTCATGGTCACCATCGGGTATAACGCCGCGCCGTCCTCGAATCCCAGCTTGCCGGCATTTTCGATGGCGCGATCGAGGTGTTTGTACCGGTACACAAGCAAGTTCCTCGCTACGCGCTGATCGGCTGTGCCAAGGTAGAACGGCAGGCAGTACGCCTCGGTATCCCAATAGGTGCTTCCGCCATACTTTTCGCCAGTGAAACCTTTGGGCCCGATGTTGAGACGTTCGTCGTCGCCGGTGTATGTTTGGGTGAGTTGAAAGATATTGAAACGGATGCCCTGCTGCGCGGCCACGTCGCCTTCGATGGTGATGTCGCAGGCTTGCCACTTCTGAAACCACATATCGGCGTGTTCTTTCAACAGGCCGGTGAAACCTTTGTCGACAGCGCCATCCAGTACACGCCAGGCCGCTTCGACAAGCCGGTCCTTGTGATGATTCTCCGACGACAACACTGCGGCATATTTAAAAACGACAAGTTCTTTTCCCTGCGTGAGTTCCAACTGGATTACGTTGCCTGCGTACTTCTCACGCTTCTCGATATTGATTCGCGAGGGCACATGCGACTGGCCGTCTACCTCGAGCCTGTACGCCATGGCTGTGGTTACGTGAAAGTGCGTCTTTTTGGTTTGCGCCGTCACCAGGGCCTTGCCTTCGTGTGCTTCTTTGTGATTTCGTCCCAGAATTTCTCGTCGTAGTTGGAATCTTTGTTCACCACGTCGGCATCCACATAAATAGACAGCGTGGTGGTGGCTGAAAAATTAAGCGGGGTGATGGAATACCGAATAGCACCGACTTCGCCATGGCGCATGCTGCAGAACCTTTGCGACTCCACTTTCACCTGCTTGCCGTCGGCATATGCCGCCGTGAAGCTTCGTGTGAGCAGGCCGTTTTTCATGTTGAGCACGCGGCGAAAATCGCTGACTTTGCACTTGGCCAGATCGAGTTTTTTGTTGTCGATGCTTACGTGAATGCCAATCCAGTTGGGGGCGTTCAATACCTTGGCGAAGTACTCAGGGTAGCCGTTCTTCCACCATCCTACGCGAGTTTTGTCGGGGTAGTAGACGCCGGCTACATAGCTGCCGCGCAATGTTTCGCCGGAGTACTCTTCTTCAAAGTTGGCACGCTGCCCCATGCGGCCGTTGCCGATGCTAAAAACACTCTCCGAAATAAGATTATAATGGGGATTAAATCCTTCTTCTATAATTTCCCATTCGTGGTGCTTGAGATATTGCTTCATGAAACAATGTTGTTAGTATAGACTCTTAACACGTTTGTAGAGAAATGCCTTAAGACATTTTCTTAGCATACAGTTCTTCCAACATTTCAGGTTTAAAATCGCCGGTTTTGGCCTAGCACAAGGTCTGCGCTGCCCAGTTGCTCTTCGGTGCCGATGCCCACTACGCGCATGCCTGCTGCGCGCGCAGCTTCCACGCCCGATGCTGCATCTTCAAACACAAGGCAGTCGGCGGGATCGATGCCCAGCCTGCTCGCGGCCAGGAGAAATATTTCCGGATGGGGTTTGGTGTGGATGATCATGGTGCCATCGACGATGGTATCGAAGAGGTCTTTGATGTGCAACAGGTCGATTACGGAGCGCGCGTTCTTGCTGCTGGAGGCAAGGCCAATGGCAATGCTCCTGGATTTCAATGCCCGGATCAAGGCCTTCACTCCGGGAAATATTTCCTCCGGCGACATGCGATCGATGAAGTCTACGAACCAGGCGTTTTTTTTGTTTGCAAGCGCCTCCTTCTCGTGCGGCGACCGGGTTATCCCTCCTATCTCCAGAATAATGTCCAGCGATTGCATGCGGCTCACGCCTTTCAATCTTTCGTTGTCCGCTTCGGTGAGCGTTACGCCAAGCTCTTCGCCGAGTCTTTTCCAGGCAAGAAAATGGTAGTGAGCTGTATCTACAATTACACCGTCGAGATCAAATATGCAGGCTCGTATCAAGGTCAGCTAGTTTGGGTTTAATAATGTAAGCATGCCCGGCATGCTTCTG
>JAAURZ010000502.1 GCA_012031955.1 Bacteroidia bacterium | reverse complement strand
GACAAGCCCGAGCGCATCGTAACCGGTCTTGTGAGAGAGCGCGCACATGCCAGCAAGTCAATCACGCTCGACAACGCGGGCAATATCTATGTAAACATCGCGCGCCGTCCAACGCTTGCCAGCAGCGCGACAGGACCAAAGATTCGCCCGGCCAGGACCCGTGCCCGATTCTCGAAAAGGCCGGCGGCATCTGGCAATTTAAGGCAGACAAGGTAGATCAGTCCTACGCGCACGGTGTGAAGTACATCACCGGCATTCGCAACATCGTCGGCCTCGACTGGAACAATACCGCCGGCGAACTGTATGCCGTTCAGCATGGCCGCGACCAGCTCAACCAGTTGTTCCCCGAAATGTACTCCAATGAACAAAGCGCGGAACTGCCGGCCGAAGAATTCCTCATGTGCAAGAAAGGGTCGAACTTCGGATGGCCTTATTGTTACTACGATCAGTTCCAAAACAAGAAAATACTGTCGCCCGAATATGGTGGTGATGGCAAGAAGCAGGGCCGATGCGACGGCGTAGATACACCCATAGTGGCATTTCCCGGGCATTGGGCACCCAACGCGCTGCTGTTTTATACAGGCAACATGTTTCCTGAACGATATAAGAACGGGGCGTTCATCGCGTTTCATGGTTCGTGGAATCGCGCGCCACTCAAGCAGGCCGGATACAAGGTCGTGTTTGTGCCCATGAAAGATGGGAAGCCAAGTGGCGATTGGGAAGTGTTCGCGGACGGATTCATCGGCGCCGACGAAATCAACTCTCCCGGACAGGCACAGCATCGCCCTTGCGGGCTGGCCCAGGGCACCGACGGATCACTCTACATATCCGACTCGGTAAAGGGAAAAATTTGGCGAATCACATACAAGAAATAGAAAATGAAGAAGTTGATGTTACCGTGGGTTGCGTTGCTGGTGAGTATCGGTGCTCAGGCACAATCGGCATCGCAAGCTTCGCTGGATCGAGGTAAGATTGTGTATGAAACCTATTGCCTCGTGTGTCATCAGGCCGATGGCACCGGCGTGCCTGGCATGAACCCGCCGCTCACAAAAACAAAATGGGTGCTGGGTGAGAAACTGCCATTGATCAACATAGTCCTGAAGGGCATGGACGAAGAAATAGAGATTAGCGGAGATTTCTACAACAACCTGATGCCACCCCACGATCACCTCACCGACCAGGAGATAGCCGACGTGCTTACTTATGTGCGCAACAACTTTGGCAACAAAGCGAGTACAATAACAATAGACGAAGTGAAGAAGGCGAGGGGGCAGGTGAAATAGCTACACCGACTTCAGCAATTCAGTCCGGTACTTCGCGAGTATGCTCGACTTGGAAACGAACCCGACATATTTGTCATTCTCAACAACGGGCAGGTTCCACTGGTTGGTGTCGTCGAATTTTTTCAGAACCGTGTGAAGGCTTTCGTTTGGATGGATGGCGCCTTCGGGTTTGCTCATAATGTCTTCGATTGTAATGTTGTCGTATTTCTCCGTCTTAAAAATGATGTCGCGCACATTGTCGAGGTACACCAGTCCGACCAACTGATTCTCTTTGTTGAGCACGGGATACGTGTTCCGTTTCGATTGGGAAACCGCCGTTACCAGGTCGCGCAAGGTTCCGCCCTGACTTACTTTTGTGAAATTGTCTTCGATCATTTCAGACAAGTCAAGTTTGCTTAGCAAGTATTTATCACGGTTTTCAGTTGAAAGCTTGAGCTTAGTGGAGAGGCGTTTTGCTTCCATCGACAACGGCTCAAAGTAACGCACCACCATGCTGCTGAATGCCGCCACAATCATCAATGGGATCATGAGACCGTAACCGCCGGTTATTTCAGCGATAAGGAATATGCCCGTCAGCGGCGAATAGAATATGCCGCTGAGAATTCCCGCCATCGCCACCAACGTGAAATTATTTTCCGGTATGGGTCCCAGACCAAGCATATTCACCAACTTCGAAAAAGAGTAGCCGAGATAGGCACCAACAAAAAGCGCCGGGCCAAAATTACCGCCATTGCCGCCACTGCCGATGGTGACTGCCGTGGCGATCACTTTCACGAAAGCGAGCAACCCCAGGAAGACGAGCAGCATCCACTCGTTGGTGATAGCCCCCTGCAACAGGCTGTTCCGTATCAGTTCGCCGCCGCGCAGGTGCGACAGCGTTTTGATCGACTCATAGCCTTCGCCAAACAGCGGCGGAAACAGGATCAACAATGCACATAGTATGACCCCGCCTAAGAGCACGCGCTTCACCGGGTTTTTCCAGGCTTCCATCTTATGCTCTATCCACGTATAGGTGTATGCGTAGTAGAGCGACACGAAGCCGGCCAGGATGCCGAGCACGATATAATACGGAACGTTAACATAATCGAAAGGCTGTTGGAGGCTAAACGTTAAGAGCACACTTTCCTGAAGCACGATCTTGGATATGAGCGCGCCCGACGCGGCTGCGATAATGAGCGGCAGAAAAGCCGACGCCGTCACATCCGCCAGTATCACTTCGATTGCAAACAGCACGCCGGCGATAGGGGAGTTGAATGCTGCCGCAATGCCTGCCGAAGCGCCGCATGCCAGCAGGATGGTGCGCTCCTTGTAATTGAGTTTATACGATTGCGCGTAGTTCGACCCGATGGCGGCGCCCGTACTCACCATCGGAGACTCCAACCCTACGGAGCCACCGAAACCGACCGTCACGGCGCTGGTGGCCACGTGTGCATACATCTCCTCCGGAGCGATGTTGCTAGACTTTTTCGCGATGGCATATACGATCTCTGCACTGCCACGTTTCAGGCGGTTGCGCAATACAAACCGGATAAACAACACCGTGATGGCGATGCCCACGATGGGGAGGAGGGTGAATACAAAAAAGCCACGAAACGAATCGGCATAATTCGTTACCGTGATGTTGATGTAGTGTACAAAGAACTTCAGCACCACCGCAGCGAGGCCTGCAGAGAGGCCGACCAGGATACTGGAGAAAATGAGGAACTGCTTGTCAGTCAGTTTTCCCTGGACGTAGTCGATGGAACGCTTGAGAAACTGATGGACCTTGGATATCATTGAGGGTTTTGAGTCACAGGTTGATACAAGGTTTTAAAGATAAGCCTCAACCCGGGAATCGAAAAATTTCTGACACCTCAATTCGGTTTGCTCGGAAGTCAGATCTATTTTAATCA
>JAAURZ010000501.1 GCA_012031955.1 Bacteroidia bacterium | reverse complement strand
ATGATCGGCTGTCCACATGTAATGATCAACAGGAATATCCTGTGCATTCAAATGAAAAAATTGTAGGATTGACAACGCAGCAACGAGTAACTGCCTGGGTCTTAGTACTAAACGCATAATATCTTCAACATTTAAAAAAATATGCCCCATCTAGTCAACTCACTCACGTGGTGATTGACCTGATGGGCTGCTCGGGCGCAAAGATAATATTGTTCGTGAAAGAATCACTCAAGACCCAGATTTTAATATGAGTCGACGAATCCGTGCCACAAAGGATTGCGCGCCACGACAAATTCGACCAATTTTTGACTAGCCCTCACGTCACTGCGTCGTCCACTTTTATATCATACTTGGCAAGCAGTCCACCCAGTCCCATTACAGAAAAGCGCGCTTTGGATACGCGATTCTTTTCCGGGTCGATGGTATAGCCGAACGCCTTGCTGAAGTCGCATTGTTCGGCGTTGGTCTGTTCGAAGGTTGCATCGGTGAGGTCGCAATCATCGAACGTAGATCCGCTGAGGTCGCACTCCGTAAAGTCAACTTCGCGCAACTGTGTGTTTTGGAAGAACGTCTTCTTTATTTTAAGTTGATAAAATGAGGAGTGATTGAGCTGACACTTGTGAAATGAAAACGACAGATTGAAGGTGTTGCACTTTTCGAAGTGGATGCCCAGCAACTTGCAGTTTGTAAATTTGGTGGATTGAATGCCGGTGTTGCCGGTACGGATGAGGCTGAGGTTGCAGTCTTCGAACAAGCAATCCACAAACCTGAACCCATTGAAGCTAAACCCCTGCAAATCGCACCGCCGAAAGGTGCACGCTTCATACTCTGCTTTTGCCAGCGGCCGTTCTTTGCCGTTGACGTCATCAAATACAAGATCGCTAAAATACTCCATCCTGAAAGTTGGTTTCTGAAAGGTAGCAAAGCAGCGAGGGAGAAGCCAGCGGGCCGGTTGCGCACTTGTTTTTATTTTTCAAGAATTTTCAACTTCTTCGGGTATCACGAGCATCAGCTCGCATCCTTCGTCTGACCTGACGGCGTGCTTGAAGTTCGGGGGCGTGTATAAATAGTCGCCCGCTTCGAGCAAGGTTTCATTCACTTGGCACCTGCCCTTCATTACAAAAATTTCCTCGCCCGCCGGATGGTTGTGATACGGGTAACGTGCGCCGGGGTCAAATTTCAGCAGGATGCTGGGCGGCCTTTGCTGCACTTCATCATAGCGAAGTACTTTCACATAAATACCGCCGGTATTGATCCCTTCCTCCGTCAGCGGTCGCCAGTCCATGTCGCGCGTACGCGCAATGTAGTTGTTGATATTCGTGTCCATAGCATTGGTGTTTTTATTCACCAAAAGTATGGCTGCAACTTCACTGCTGCCATAGACAATTCCGGGAAAACCATGTAAGATTCAGTTTACCAATGCAGACTGGTAGGCCTTTGGAGAAACGCCGGTGTGCTTCTTAAAGAAGTTGGAAAAGTAGAAGGGATCGTTGAAGCCCAGTTTGTGGGCCACTTCTTTCACCGTAAGGTTGTTGTACGCAAGCATTCGCTTGGCCTCCGACGCCACGAGTCCGAATATCACGTTCTGCGCTGTTTTACCGGCATGCTGTTTTGCAAGTTCATTCAGTTTTGCTTCCGTTGTCGCCAGTCGTTCGGCGTGCTGCGCCATGCTGAAGTTTTGTTCGAAGTTGTTCCTGACTGATTCAAGGAATTCAGGAACAATGCATCCGGCTTCCATATCTCATCTCCACGCGCCACTTTGGCCCGGTTGATGGCCACCAGCAACAACTCGATGCGGCTGCGTATGGAGATGAGGTATTGATAGGGCTGCCGTTCAAGCTCGGCGGCTATCTGCAACAACTGATGTTCGGCGACTTGATGCTCGACTTCAATTACTTCGTTCATGGCGAAGTGGCAAAACAAGCCGTTGTGAAAAATGAGTTCGATGTCTTTGTCGTCTTTGCAGAAGAAGTCCAGCGTAAATTCCAGCACGAGCGCGCCCGCATTGCCTGCGTTGACCACTGAATGAATTTGCCCCGAGGTGATCGTGATCACGTCGCCCGTGTTGAGGCGAAACGCATTGTCATCCACCATGACCGTAAAGCTTCCCGACCTGCAGAATATCAGCACGTACTTCATAACGCGACGCGGGCGCAGCAACCCGGAGTGTTCCGCGAGATCGTATACGGCAATCTGTTTCGTTATGGTTTCCATGCAGCTTACGCTGTGAGTGGTTTGCCGATTTCCCAGTGCATACCGAAGGGGTCCGCCAACCTGCCAAGGCGCCATCCATGCCCCTCGCCCACGGGGAACACGGCGGTGGCTCCAGCCTCAATGGCTTTGGCGAACGCAGCGTCAGGGTTGTCGACCACGAGAATCATCCGCAACGAATTGCCGCCGAGCGCAGCCTGCGTGTTGCCTGGCGGGCGGCTCGACGCCGCACTCACCCAGAATTCACTGTTGCCTACCACCAGGCGCACCACGACGCCGCCTCCCGGATCTTCCATGCGGTAGGCTTCTCGTGCACCAAAGGCCAGTTTATAAAACTGTATCGCCGTCGGTCCATCGTCGACCGACAACCAGGGTGCCAGGGTTGCGATAATCTTGTCAGGCATTGCTCAATTGCTTAGATGCAAGATAGCGTGCGCAGTCAATGAGTCAAAGCACTACCCGCGCGGCTGGAGCGCCAGTCTGAATCCAAACACGGCCAGCTCTCCCTGCATGAAGTCAAGGTCGTCCGAACGCCGGAAACCCATACGCTCGTACATGGTCCACGCGGTGGCCATTGCCTTGGTGGTGTGAATGATCAGCTCGCGTCGGCCTTCGGCCCTGGCCTTGTTGATGCAAACTTGCGAAGCATGCGGCCGATGCCGAGGCCGCGGGCACCAGGGCTCACTCCAAGCAGCCGGAAGCCGGCGGCATCTTTCTCTTTCGTAGCCGAGCCGCCCGAGCCATAGTATTGCATGTCGTCAAAGTAAACAACCGCACCGCACAACCTGCCGTCCGGGTGTTTCGCTTGCCATATTTCAACGCCGGGCTGCGCGGTCAACTCGCCTACGTTTGCCAGCAGTTGGTAGTACCGGGGCTGCTCGTGGGGTTTGGGAAATCCCTGGAGGCCGCTGTACACTTCTACGAGCAGTTGGCTATCGCTTCAAACTCATGGGCGGCTGCCTTGCTT
>JAAURZ010000500.1 GCA_012031955.1 Bacteroidia bacterium | reverse complement strand
AGATCACGCTCTTCTTCTGCGCCGGCGCGATCTATGTGGCTCACCACAAGACGGAGGTCAGCGAGCTTGCCGGCATCGGACGGCGCATGCCCGTCACCATGCTCGCCTTCCTGGTCGGCTCCTTGAGCATCATCGGACTGCCTCCCTTCGGCGGCCTCTGGAGCAAATGGACGCTGACGATGGGCGCGCTCGACGCCGAGAAGTTTCTCGCCGCAAAAGAAATGGAAACTGTTTAAAGCGAACGCTGCCTGATGAAGCTTGACCTACTCGCACTAGCAGCCCACCCGGACGATGCAGAGTTGTGCTGCGCCGGAACACTTGCCAAACACAAAGCGCTGGGATACAAAGTCGGCATTGTCGATTTCACAAGAGGCGAGCTGGGCACACGCGGCACGCCGGAGATCAGGGCGCAAGAATCGGCCGAAGCAACCCGCATACTGCAACTGGACGCGCGCGAAAACCTGGGCCTTGCCGATGGCTTCTTCAGAAATGACGACGAACATCAGCTAAAGGTAATTACCGCCATAAGAAAGTACCGGCCCGACATCGTGCTTGCCAACGCCATTTACGACAGGCATTCCGATCACGGGCGCGCCGCCGCACTGGCACACGACGCATGTTTCTTGTCGGGCCTCGCCAAGATTGAAACACACGACGAAGACGGCAACCTGCAACCGGCCTGGCGTCCCAAAGTGTCTTACCACTACATACAAAGCCAACTGATCAAACCTGACCTGATCGTTGATATTTCAGAATTCTGGGATGTGAAGATGGCTTCTTACCTGGCATACAAGAGCCAGATGTTTGACCCCAACAGCAAAGAGCCTCAAACATACATCTCGTCACCAAACTTCCTGAAGCTGGTAGAAGCGCGGGCCATTGAATTCGGTCACGCTATCGGTGCAAAATACGGCGAGGGTTATACAGTAGGGAGGTACACCGGGGTGCGGAATCTGTTCGATTTGATTTAAGGCGCGAGACGGTGATGCTTCCACGCACCGTCCACCTTCACGTATTCGATGCGGTCGTGCAGTCTGTTCGGCCGCCCTTGCCAAAACTCCAGCATAAAAGGATCTACGTGGTAGCCGCCCCACTGTTGCGGCCGGGGTAGTACCTCTTTGGATTCAAAACGAGTTTCCAGTTGTTTTGCGCGCTCCTCCAATATGCTTCGATCGTGAATGACCGTAGACTGCGGAGACGCCCAGGCACCAATCTGTGAGCCGCGCGCCTGCTCTGAAAATAGGCGTCCGACTGCGCGATGTCTACGCGCTTTACAATCCCTTCGATGCGCACCTGGCGTTCGAGCTCGGCCCAGAAGAATGTTAGGGCACACACCGGGTTGGATTCAAGTTCCTTGCCTTTCTTACTTTGGTAGTTGGTATAAAACACAAAACCCTTGTCTTCTATACCCTTAAGTAAAACAATACGTGCAGACGGGCGCCCCGACTCGTTTACCGTGGAAAGCGTCATCGCATTGGGTTCATTCAACTTCGCTTTCATCGCCTCGTCGAACCATAACTGAAACAGGCTTACGGGGTCTGCGGAAACTCCGTCCACGTCGAGCGCACGTTTCAAATATTCGGTTCGTAAATCAGCCAGCTTGTGCATACGGTTGCAATTAATGCCTAAATTTCATGTCAAACAATAAAACTTGCTTTCTAGTATTTCAAGTATTTTATTGAAGTATTGATTGAGTCCTCGTGCTGGTTTAAATTCACTTTCAGAGGTGCTGCCAAATGACAGGTATTGAGTTCTTCAGGTTCAAGAATGAAAACAAAGTGGAGAAAGGACGACTGCTGATCTCTGAACCATTTTCAGCCGATCCCAACTTCGTACGCTCCGTCGTGCTTTTGTGTGATCATAATGAAAGCGGATCTTTTGGTTTCGTCCTGAACAAACCTTCATTGGTCAGAGTTAACGAAGTGTTGGACCGCATCCACAACCTGAGCGAAATCGTTTACGTAGGCGGGCCAGTGCAGCAAGATACGTTGCACTTTATCCACACGCTGGAAACGATTGATAATCCCGTGGCTGTTTGTCAGGGCATCTATTGGGGCGGAACGCTGGACAGTCTCACACTCATGGACACGACGGCCAAAATTTCGGACAACGAAATTCGTTTCTTCCTTGGGTATTGTGGTTGGGGGCCAGGTCAATTAGAGGCCGAATTGGAGGATGATGCCTGGATCGTTTGCGACTTTGTTACAGAGCGATTCCTATTCCAGACAGACCCGCAGGATATGTGGAAAGTGGCGCTTGACAACATGGGAGGTCGCTTCTCCGTTTACGCTAACTATCCGACGGACCCTCGACTGAATTGAGCATTTTTACTACCTTTACAAATACGCAACAGTAATGCACGCCGGCCATGGAAATGGAAAGAGACAAACACGAGGAGCAAGAGAATATTCACGAGATCGATACAATCGACAACCATCGGGGTGGCGAGCTTCAGAATGAATCGGACTTATCCGATCGTGACGATCATCACGAAGGAGAATCTATCAGCACAGACGAGCACAAGCACCTGGATTACTCCAGTTTCACAAAGGCGCAACTGGTGGACGCGTTGAAAGACGTAGTCAAGAGCGCCGACTTCCGTCGCGCCGACGACATGTTGCGCGAGGTGAAACCATTCTTCGACGACATCCGCGAAAAAGAACGAAGCGCCGCGCTCACCAGGTTCATCGATGATGGCGGCACCGAACAAGACTTTGAATACAAAGGCGACGATCTCGACACGCTTTCACGCGAACTACAAACTCATTAAGGATCGCAAGGCGCAGTACATGCGCGACCAGGAAGATCAGAAGAATACAAACCTTGTGCGCAAACTTGAGCTTCTCGAGAAACTTCGTGAACTGGTGGACACAACGGAAACCAACATCGAGTTTGATGCATTCAAAACGTTGCAGGAAGAATGGAAGACCATCGGCCCCGTTCCCGGCGCACAGGCCAAGTCAGTCTGGGCCAACTACCACGCACTCATCGATCGCTTTTACGACAACCAGAGTATCTACTTCGAACTGAAAGAACTCGACCGCAAGAAAAACCTGGAAGCAAAGCTGGAGTTGTGCGGCCGTGCCGAAAAATTAGCCGACGTAGCGATCATTAAAGACGCCATTCGTGAGCTCAACGAAGCTGCACTCACGAATTCAAGCATATCGGCCCCGTGCCGCTAAGG
>JAAURZ010000499.1 GCA_012031955.1 Bacteroidia bacterium | reverse complement strand
GGTAACTTCAAACCAGTGCAACCGTCTGTTACCGGTTTTTCTGTAATGGGTGATGGCAAAGGCCTCGTCAGGCTCAGCAGCGTGCTGGGTGACCTGTTTATCGCGAGCCAAAACCAGGATAGCCTGCGTGTCTTTGTGCATGCCGCACCTGAAAATACGAGTGTGTTTCATCCCAATGCCGACGACACATACGCGGAGTTGGTTTACCAGGACGGTGCGACCCAGCGCATTGAATTCCAGTACGGGTCGGGTTATTTTTCACAGTCATCGCGTGCCATCCGCGTAGCGCCCTCCGTCAAGTCGGCCAAGGTGTTTAACGCAAAAGGCGAGAGCCGGCCGGTAGTTGAACAGAATAATCCATAGCAAGATGCCAGTCGCACGGCCGGGCAGGCTCTTGCAATGTGCTGCCGCAGTATTGCTTGCCTGTGTGGTATTGGCTACCATGCAGTGCAAACGCGCTGAAGAGAAGCCTTCAGGCGAGACGCTCGCACGCCAATATTGTTCAGGTTGCCACGAGTTTCCCGATCCGTCGGTTCTTACCAAAGAAAGCTGGCGCTTTCTCCTTACCTACATGGGCTTTTACCTTGGCCAGAACAACTTCGATGTGCTGAAGGGCAGCTCACGATCGGTAATTGAAAACATACGATCAAAGCAAATGACGTTGCAGGTGTCGGGCCTGGTACCTTCGGAGCCCGTGGTGTCCGATGCAGACTGGGCTGCCATCCGGCGATACTACGATTCGCTGGCTCCAGCTACTGCTTTGCCGCAGACGGGCAAGCCGGTGTTGACCGACGAGCTGGCACTTTTCAAGATTAAGGAAACGGTGTACCAGCCGCATGAAGCAATCGTGACGATGGTCCGTGTGGATGAGCCGCACCAACAAATTGTGGTTGCCAACGCACACGACCTGGATCTCGTGATACTCGACAAACAATTGCATGTAGCACAGAAATACAACGGATACGAATTGCTCGTCGATATGTTCGAACATGACGACTCACTTTACGTGCTTTCGATCGGCGACCTGATGGGCAGGTATGTGGGCATGGACCGCGGCTATGTGCTGAAAGTGCCGCGCAACAATTCCGTACGCGCCAATGCCCTTCCGGCAGCAGGTGGGTTGTGGCGCCGGCCGACATGGCTTTTTACCGACCTCGACCTGATGACGTCAACGAGCTCGTTGTTTTGCAATTTTGGCGACGTTGACGGAAGCCTTCAACTGTTTACACTGCAGCATGGAATGTACAAACCACATTCGACAGTGGTGCAGGCACCGGGCATCGTGAAATTATGTGTACAGGATTTCAACAAAGACGGCTTACCCGACCTGGCGGTGCTCATGTCGCACGCGCGGGAAACATCAGCCTCATGATCAACAAAGGAAACCTCGCATTTGAACGGAAAACTGTAGTTGAAACGGGACCGGCATACGGCCACACTTACTTTGAATTGCAGGACTTCAACAAGGATGGTCACATGGACTTACTCGTGTCGAACGGCGACAGCGATGCCGACCCCTACAACACACTCAAGAACTACCACGGTGTGAGAATTTACATGAATGATGGTCGTGATAATTTCTCTCAAAAATACTTTTACCCGATGTACGGCGTCCACTTCGCCAAGGCAGCTGACTTTGATAATGACGGTGACCTTGATATCGCAGCCGTGGCCTTTTTCCGGATTTCAGGCAGGCGCATCGCGAGAATTTTGTTTATCTCGAAAATGATGGCCGCATGAACTTTGCTGCGGCCACAAATCCCGCGACATTTGACGGCAGGTGGATGGTGATGGACGTGGGCGATTACGATGGAGATGGAGACAAGGACATTGTGCTTGGCGCCGGCTATTTACCGCTGGGCATGACGGTGTACCACGAAGATTTATACAAGTCGATGCTGAAAGAGGGCCAGGCCTTGATCATAATGGAAAACCAAACAAAGTAGACCCTTCAAAAATTTTTAGCGACGCTGGTCTGATAAGGTTCTTATTTTGACGGCGATCTCCATTGTTGCTTTCTTGACCACCGTGCTTTTGACGGCCGTTTTCTTGACCTCATCCTTTTTTTGTGACCTTCTTCTTTACGGGCTTCTCTTCGCTGAAATTCAGCTCGCCGTCAGCAGGAGCCATGCCGTCTTGCACAAATACCGGTTCGGGTATTGTTGTGCCGCAATGTATGTTAAGTTGCTGAATCAAGTACTTACTCAATTCGGGCGAGTGTAACTCCTCATGTTGGTGCATGAAGAAATAAATTTTCTGAACACCGTTCTGCATCCATTGCTTTATCCGCTGCACCCAATCATCGATGCGGGTGTAATCGGTAGGGTGGAGGCCATTTCCTACAAACCGGATGAAAGCCTCAGGCGTAGTGAGCCGCATGTGCACACAGTCGCGCCGGCCCGCGGCGTCGGTGATGACCGAGCCCGCGCCGTGCTTTTCAAGTATTCGGCATATTTGTTCGAATGCGTCGGTATCGGAAAACCATTCCGGGTGTCGCAATTCGACAAACAATCTGAATGATTTGGGCAGTGTTCCAAGGTACGCGTCTACCACTTCCATATTCTTCGGCGGGTAGTTGGGCGGCAATTGCAGAAATGCCGGACCGAGCGTGTCGCCAAAAGCATTTAAGCCGTCCAGGAATATCTCCGTGTAGCGTTCAGCATCTTTGAGCCTTTTGATATGGGTGATCTTGTTATTGAACTTGGGGCAGAACAGAAAGCCCTTTCCAACGGTGTTCCTCCAATTCTCTATTTGCGCAACACGGGGCAGCATGTAGAACAGCGCATTTAATTCAATGGTGTTGAAATGCGAGGCATAGTGTTTCAGAAAATCAGATTCTTTTGTGCCCTTTGGATAGATTTTGCCGATCCAGTCCTTGCGACCCCATTTGGCGCATCCGACAAAAATTTCTGTTTTCTTGTTGGCCTGCTTCCATAAAGGAAATTTCTCCACAGTGGCCGGCGCATCGGGAGGCAGCGTGAAATCAATGTCAGCCAATGCCTCGGGTTCAACTTTTCCAAAGTCCATGAACGAAGATACATAAAAGGATCACATCGCAGAGAACCATTTCTTCACGACGTGACCTTTCCACATCCACAGGCCGGAGATCACCACCGCGGGGAAAAAAAAGTATCGCACGGCTGCCGCTGCCTCAGGTATGGTGGACACCGGACCATATATAAATCCGACTACC
>JAAURZ010000498.1 GCA_012031955.1 Bacteroidia bacterium | reverse complement strand
GGACGGTTACGCTTGTGAAGTAGGAATCTGGTGGCACGCAGGTGGGACTTCGAAAAATACTACGAGCACCACCCGCCCTTGTATTAAAACACGGTGATCTAAAAAAAAATAAAATCGATATGCGTGAAACTATGAAAGCGGCAGCAATCGCAGTGCTGGCAGTTGTTGTTGTGATGGTTGACTTCTTTGAAGTACAAAGTATGGCGGTTGGTTCGCTACACTTGACGAAGTCGTTGACGTATAGGGAGACAGGCGTCTCTGCGAAAGAGGCATACAGCCGGTAACGTCAACGCGGTTGTAAGCGAGGCAGCTCCTATCGGATCATTTGTTGCGAAACTTACGCCCGCCGACTTTAATGGAGGCAATATTGTGGCCTTTGCAATCATTAGCGGCAACAGGAACAATTCTTTCAGAATCGACAATTCGGCCGGTGAAATCTATGTTCGCAGTGCCTTGAATTTTGAGCAAGTTTCGGCCTACTACCTTACCGTCAGTGCGCGCGACAACACCGGAGTTGAAATGCAGGTGATTGTTTTTTGTCTCGGTCGAGGATGAGAACGAGGCTCCTGTGGATATTGTCCTTTCAGAGCAAATTCTTTCAACAGGTTTGCAAGCGTCGGATCCCGTTGGGTATTTGACAACCCTTGACGATGATTGCTCGGGCGCCTTTCGTTACGCGCTCGTTTCAGGGCTGGGTGACGGCAACAACGACCAGTTTCAAATTCTTGGAAATCAGTTACTGCTCAGTATCCAAGGGTCTGATCTGAACTCGATTACTTCGGTGAGAATCAGGTCCACAGATGATTGTGGGACTTCTCTCGAAAAAGCATTCACACTTAGACTTGCTGAGGATTTTACTTGGACCTTGGCGCATGTTGATGAGAACCAAGCCGTGGGTTCAATCGTGGGCGACGTCGATCCGTTCCTCGGCTACCCGGCGGCCATCCGTTATGCTTTCGAAGGTGAGCCCAGCAACACATTTGATATAAATCCAGCAAACGGCCAGTTGACCGTCAGAAATTCGGCAGAGATTGTATTTTGAGATTAATTCCGAATTTGATGTCCACCTTTTCGAATTTTTCGGAGCGCCAAACCCGGTTGTCGTAAGCCGATGGATTAAAATCCTGGTACATGACGTAAACGAAGCGCCAATTAACATCAGCCTTTCTAATCAACGGGTAATGGAAAACTCCAAACCTTATACATTGGTTGGTCTCTTAAACAGTGACGACCAGGATGCGGCCGATCGCCATTTTTATTCATTAGTTCCAGGCAGTGGAGGCGACGACAATAACAAATTCCTGATTAACGGGGATGAGTTAAGAGTCGCGGCAGCCTTGGGTTCGCAACCGTTCTATAACGTCCGCATTCGGTCAACAGATCGGGCGGGAGCCTATACCGAGAAAGCATTTCAGCTCAACACTACCTCAATTGCTGATGCGCGTGTATATGCTTTCAGTACCGACATAATTGAAAATTTTGATAACGGGACACTGGTTGAAAATGTGAATGTGCTCGATAATTGGGTATTGTTTACAATAGTCGCAGGCAACGTCGGCAATGCATTTGCCATCGATCAGGCCACGCAAGAGTTACGGGTTAATGATAACACAATTCTTGATTACGAAACACATCCCGAATTCCACCTTTCCATTCATGCATATGACGAGAATGGAATTATGTCAATCCTTAACGTAAATGTGAATCTTATCAATGTAAACGAAAGGCCCAAGGAAATCCTACTGGATAATACAAGTATCAGACAGAGTTCTGAGACTTGGGTTCGTGTTGGTTCACTCGTTACAATCGACGAAGATGAGTCAGATTCATTTACGTACTCATTTATGAATGGCGATGGAGATGATGACAATGGCCTGTTCCGGCTGGTTGGGAATGAGGTGTTCCTCAACGAGGCGCCGTCTTTCGCTCGAAAGCCGTTCTATCAGATTCGTGTTGCGAGCAATGATAGAAGGTTGCTTTCTGTAGAAAACAAATTCCGCATCGATGTCATCAAGGATCCGGAGCCACCAGTTTTGGACGATACGGAATTCACTGTGAGTGAAAATACAGCAATTGGCACCTTGCTTCTAACGATCCAAGCCAGTGACTCTGATAATGACATAAGCTCTTTTTCAATTATCGGTGGAAATACAGGGGAGATGTTCCGCCTCGAGAATGGCACAGGAAAGTTAGTGCTGTCCAAGCCATTGGACTATGAACAACAAACAGTCTATGTGCTCACAGTGGCGGTTGAAGATGTCACAAATCTGGAATCTCAGGGAAAAATAACGATCTATGTTCGGGATGAAAACGAGCCGCCTATCAGAGTGCTGTTAAGTAATTCTAGTGTAGTCGACGGCGCAATGGCACCGGTAATTATCGGAGAGCTTGACACGAACGATCCTGATCAGGGTGAATTGCACACTTACACGCTTCCGCAAGGTATGGACGACAACGACGCGTTTGAGATCGTTGGGTCGTCGCTGTACTTGACGGAAGCACCGGCCTATGCGCGCAAGCAGTTATACCGTGTGGTCGTTCGATCTACCGATGATAAGGGGCTGTTTGTTGAAGATAATTTCGTTATCATGGTTATTGCGCCGGATTATCCCGTCGTCGTTGACAGGGTGGTTAGGGTTTGGGAACATTTGCCCGTGGGAAGTTTAGTAACTAAAGTTGGTGTTCAGAGCAGCGGTCCTGTTTCCTTTCAGTTTGACACAGGTACCAACGACGCCAATACGTTTGTGTTGGATGGACGTCTGGGCGAGATTCGATTGAACGAACAATTGAATTATGAGCAAACTCCAGGCTATAACCTGCGGATCATCGTTACGAACGAGGCTGGTCTTTCTACTTCGACGAATGTCACAATTCTGGTTGATGATGAGAATGACATCCCGACTTCAATACTCTTGGAAAATATGACCATTCCTGAAAATGGGGCTGCGCCAGTGCTTGTAGGAAAATTGACTACACTTGATGAAGATTTTGATGAACTGCACGAGTACGAATTGGCAGCGGGCGCTGGCGACGATGACAATATTTTATTCAGAATCGAGGAGCAACAACTATTTTTTCTGATAAGTGCTGACCTTCGTAAGCCCTAGAGTGCATGACAGTCTCAGGCTGCGTAGCTACGACCTGAAGCGAGCCTATACCGAACAGCGTTTTACAATTAAAGTTATTGATCAACCA
>JAAURZ010000497.1 GCA_012031955.1 Bacteroidia bacterium | reverse complement strand
GGCAGCGTGATCGCCTTCGTATCGCCCGGTTCAATGGTCACGTCGAACTTCCGGCGCGGCAATGTAAGTGTCTCAATCTCATAATCGCCTGCCAGGTAACGGAAGCTTTCTTTAGCCAACTGCGTATTCAAAATCGCTGCCTGCCCCTTACGTCTCACCACAACCGGGAACGGCGCGTTGCGGCCTTGCTGATCGACTCTCAGGTTGCCCTGCGCGGCGGGAATGCGTATCACGTTGTGCACGCCGTTGGTAATGTTCACGTTGCGGCGTATCACCTGCGGCACGGTGTTGACGACGATGTCGTAAGAGAGCACAGGATCCAGTTGTACGGAGTCGGGGCGGCCCCGGCTGTCGAGGTAGTGAACGAATTCATAGACGGCATTGCCTGTCATATTGTTGAGAAAGCTTACGGTCACGTTAGACTCGCGCGGTTGATTGTTGCCGTCGAGCAATTCCACGCTTACCGTGGTGGTGGCAAAGGTGGTTTTGATTGATTTGTTCAGGACCTGGTTAAAGGTATTGCTGCTGTGTGAGTCAAGTACCGGCCGACGCAGTCAAGCACCTTGCCGCCCTCTAGTCCAAGTCCGATGATGAAGGGACGAAGAAATACACCCCGTCGCTGCAAGGCGATGGAAGCCGCGCACGGGTCGCCGCCGCACGACTCAATGCCGTCGGTGATGAGGATGAGTATGTTGCGATAGCCCGACGTGGCAGGAAAGTCGTCCGCGGCCTGCTCCATTGAGTAGGTAATCGGTGTGACACCTTTTGGCTTGATGTCACTCAGTTTGTTAATGATCGCATCGTGATTGCGGGGTGCAAAGGGCACCTCAAGCCGCGTGTCCTGGCAGTTATTGCTCTGGCGCGGGTAGCGATGTCCATACACACGCAAAGCCAGTTCGAGATTGGGATTGACTCTGAGTGAATCGACGAGCCTCGTGAGTATCTCTTTGGCTGCATCCATCCGCGATTGGTCGCCTTCCCATACGGCGTTCATGGAGCCCGAGCCGTCCAGCAGAAAAAGGATGCGTGTACGCTCCGGCAGTTTTTGCTGCACGCGATTTTGCGTATAGCCCGAGACGCTCGCGATGAGGCAAAGAAATAGCAGGAGGGGTGCGAATCTTGAGGAAGCTGACGTCATTGTATTTGCTGGGGGCGTTGTTGTTACAACGTCCGGCCGTGTGCTTCCGTGCCCGGTGGCGGTTTTAATCAATAGTCGCCAAGGGTTTCGGGCAGTTGAGCCAATGCCTGGCAAGCTCGTCGTCGTTGGGTGCTACGCCATGCCACTTGTGGCTGCCCATCATATAATCAACGCCATAGCCCATTACGGTATGCATCAGGTTGAGCACGGGTTTGCCTTGCCCGGTGCGGGCCCTGGCATGTTCGAGGGCGCTGATTGTTTCTTCCAGGTTGTTGCCATTGAATTCATGCACATCCCAACCGAACGCCTCCCATTTGGCTTTGAGGTTTTTAAGCGACATGATCTGGTCCACCGGTCCGTCTATTTGCTGGCCATTGTAGTCGATGGTGGCTATAAGGTTGTCGATCTTATGGTGGGCGGCATACATCGAGGCCTCCCACACTTGTCCTTCCTGCTGCTCTCCGTCGCCCATCAGTACGTACACCAGTTGACCGTCCTTGTTCAACTTCTTGGTCTGCGCGGCGCCGATCGCAACCGACAGTCCCTGACCGAGAGATCCCGATGCCACTCTGATGCCGGGCAGGTGCTCGTGCGTGGCAGGGTGGCCCTGAAGGCGTGAGTTGATCTTGCGAAAGGTGGTTAGTTCTTTCACGTCGAAGTAGCCGCTTCGCGCCAGCGTTGCATACCACACCGGCGATATGTGACCATTGGAGAGAAAGCAAAGGTCTTCGCCGATCCCGTCCATGTTGAATTTGGGATCGTGCTTCATGATGTGGAAGTAAAGTGCCACGAAGTATTCGGTGCAACCGAGTGAACCACCCGGGTGCCCTGACTGGCATGCATGTACCATGCGCACAATGTCGCGACGGATTTGTGAACTGATTTGACGAAGCTTCTCTAGATCGGGTTGCTTGCTCATTTGACGCTGTGAATTTGCGGCGAAGATGGGGTAATTTTGCCTACGATCCAAGCCTTAGCGCTGTCGCATGGGACGGTTTTTCTAACGCTTCTTCTTGGCAGTCTTGCGGGTTGCTTTTTTGACGACGGCCTTCTTCGCGGCCTTTTTCGCCGGAGTTTTGGGTGCTGCCGCTTTGCGGGCCGGTGCCTTTTTAGCTGGCGCAGTTCCAGGGCCGGTACCAAGTATCTGCGACGCGTGATTTTTGGTGTCCACCTTTTCAATCACTTCGCTAATCACGCCTCGCTCGTCTATTACATAAGTTATGCGGGCGGTGCCCATGTACTTGCGTCCATACATTGATTTTTGCACCCAGGTCTCGTACTTCGTGTGCAAGGCTTTGTCGGTATCGGCGAGCAAACTGAAAGGCAGACTTTCTTTCTCGATGAATTTGCGGTGCGATTTTTCATCGTCGGTGCTCACGCCAAGCACCACGTAGCCTTGCTTTTGCATCAGTTTGTAATTGTCGCGCAAGCTGCAGGCTTCTGCGGTGCATCCCGAGGTCATGTCGCGCGGGTAGAAGTAGAGGATTACTTTCTTGCCCTTGTAATCTGCGAGTCTGACGGTTTTGCCGTCCTGGTCGTTCACCGTAAAATCAGGTGCTTTGGTGCCAACTGCGAGTGCCATAGGTTATTTGATTGTTTGTTTGAATACTTGCTTGTTGCCCGCATTATCAGTCACCACCAATTGTAGTTCGCCGTGCAGGGGCTCTGTGATGGTAAGCTTTTGCGACCAGATGATGTTTGTTTTGGCATCATAGTGCATCAGCAACCACTTGCCGTCTACGGTTGCTTCATAGGTGGCTATGCCAGACAGGTCGTCGGTGATCTTAAACCGCACCGTCTGGCTGTTAAGCTGCAGTGGTCGCACGGTGGGCGCCTTGGTGTCTTTGAGTATCGTAAAGACGCCAAACTCGCGCGTAGAGAACCTGATCTTGCCGTTGAGCACATTGCCGCCGAGGTAGGTATGCGACTTACCCGAAACCCGGTACACCGCAGTCCGGTCGTCCCACCGATACGTGTTGTCGGGACGCAGCGACACGCGAATGCTCCGGTTGAGGGGCACGGCAGGATCGCGATAGAAACGTTCTATGCTGTCGTTGACCGCCT
>JAAURZ010000496.1 GCA_012031955.1 Bacteroidia bacterium | reverse complement strand
AGAAGAAATCGACAAGATGAACAACCGGATCGAAAACGGTAACATGTTTATGCAATGGGGCGAGCCGCTTGCCATCTTCGACAGCAGCCAGGTGAAGGCCACCGAAGAACGGTTTCACGCGTACCTTTTCGCCAAAGGTTTCTTCGACAACAAAATATCGTCCACCGTCGAGCTTTCGGAAATGGGCAAGTATGTGGCGGTAAGCTATGGCGTACAACCAGGCCAGCCATATTTGATCGACACCATACTTTATGACATCACTGATACCACCATCGCCCGCATCGTGATAGCCAGTAAAGAGAAAAGCAGCATACAGGTAGGTGCTGCGTACGACCAGGACAAGTTCACGGCAGAACGCGAACGCATTGACCTGATGCTGAAAGACGGCGGTTATTACGACTTCAGCCGCCAGTACGTGGAATACAACATCGACACCGCCATGATGGGCAGCCACCGCGTTGCCGCTATGATCTCGATCAAAAATCCGGCGAAGCGCGGATTTCACAAACAGTTTACCGTCGACTCAGTCAACTTCACGCCCGATGCTGGTGTGAGTGCGAAAGGCTCGCGCCGCTCAAGATCGTATCGCGATGTAAACTACCACTTTTTTAAAGACGACTACAATCTCAAAGTACTCAGCCAGCGTGTATTCATCCACCCCGGCGAAATGTACAACCGGTCTAACACATTCAACACCCAGCGGCAACTCGCCAACCTGGATGCATTCAAGTTTGTGAACATCAACTACGACACTGCAAACGGCCGGTTTATCGCCAACATTTACACGAGTCCGCTGGATCGCTACCAGTGGTCCAACGAAGCTGGCGTGAACGTGACACAAGGATTTCCCGGGCCTTTTTACAATACAGGCTTTAAAAAACGCAACGTTTTCGGCGGGCTGGAAACCTTCGACCTGACCGGTCGCTTCGGCTTTGAAGGCGTGGCGTCCGCCACGAGCGATCAAAATATTTACAAAAGTACCGAAGCAGGTATCAACGCCTCGCTTACCTTTCCACAATTTATCTGGCCGTTCAGAGAGCGTACCGAGTTTAAGCTCGCGCGCTACAATCCAAAAACAAAGTTCTCTGCCGGCTATTCATACACCGACAGGCCCGAGTACCGACGAACTACTACGTCGCTCAACGGAACCTACACCTGGGAGAACAGCCGCATTACGCAATACTCCCTTACGCCGGTCAACTTCAACGTGATCAACACCACACGCCTCGACTCGGCTTTTCGCGAAGTGCTCAACCGGCAGGATTCGCTCGGGAATTTCAGCCTTGTAAAATCGTTTCAGCCTTCGTTCGTGAACAGTATTATTTTTGGTGTTACGTGGAATCCAAACAACTACGGCAACCTTGAGACAAGCTCGCTGTTCATAAGGGCGCAGATAGAAAGTGGCGGAACTATCTGGAATGTATTCAGTCCTTCGCTCGTAACCGATCAGTGGGGCCTTGAGTATTTCAAGTACCTGCGCGCAAGCTTCGACTTCCGCCGCAACCGGGTGCTCGACAAAAACACCGTTCTCGCCTATCGCATCAACCTTGGCGTGGCCTACTCCTACAGCCCCAACAAGTCGTTGCCTTACGAAAAGTTTTTCTTCGTGGGCGGCAGCAACAGTGTGCGCGCGTGGCGGCCGCGCAGGCTTGGCCCCGGCTCTTTCAAACCTCCGCTCAGCAACGATCCTGAACTGGATGGCCTCTATAACTATAGCGTGGAACAGCCGGCGGACATCCTCATGGAGGGAAGCATTGAACTGCGACAAAATCTTTTCGGCTTTGTAGATGGCGCTGTCTTTATCGATGCCGGAAACGTATGGACGTTTGACGAACGTGTGCGGCTCGACGATCAAAACCAGGAAGTAGTCGACAACGGCAACGCGAAGTTCAAGTTTAATTCGTTTTACAAGGAAATCGGCGTCGGCACCGGCTTCGGGCTTCGCTTCGATTTCACTTTCCTTATACTTCGCTTCGATGTAGGTATGAAAGTGTATGATCCTGCGCGCGACGAGGGCAGCCGTTTTGTGCTTGACCGCATCAGGTTCTTCCGTCCCTTTGCCACCAAGAACAGCGACGGCACCTATACCAATTTTAAGGAGCCGGTTATTTACAACGTTGGTATAGGCTTCCCCTTCTGAGGGCTTGTCAGTAGTTTAGCAGCATGGCAATTTCACCGGCTACTTTGGCCGCATTAGGAAGCATCATTTTTCCAGGTCCACATTTAGCGGCACCGCGGGCAGGTTGGCTGCTCCCATCGTCCACACCGGTGCGTCCAGGTGCCTGAACAGTTCTTTGGAGATTCGTCCAGCTAGCGATTCGGCAAATGAGTTCATCAAAGGTTCTTCCGTGAGCACGAAAGCACGACTGTGTTTGATTACTTCCCTTTCCACGGTCTCCCAGTCCAACGGATTGAGTGTGCGCAAATCAACGACAGACAATCTCCCGTCGAAATTTTTCGCCGCCTCTTTCGCCCAGTACACGCCCATGCCGTAGGCGATCACAACGGCAGCGTCGCCTTGTGCAAGGTGATGGTCTGACGCTGCCAATGCCATGCTCGCCTTGCCGAGCGGAATGATATAATCAGCATCGGGTTCAAATGTTTTCGCATCCGCAGTGCCCGGCACCGCCGCGTCGGATCCCGGCAGCGTGCACGGCTGAACGTGGAACTGGGTGAATGCCGGGCCCACCCCGGTGACTGCCGTGGTCACGCGGCCGCGTAGCCAGGTCGCGATGGCGGACGTGTCGTTGAAGCTGGCCGCGTACTGCGCGGGAACGAGCGCGCTGCGATTGTTGCTCGCTGCATAGTCACGCTCGGATGCGAGCATCTGATTTCTGTGCATGTACGAAGCGAACAGCGACACGTGCGTGCGCGCTTCGTTGAAGGAGAAGCCCGACTTCACGTCGAAGGAAGTTTCGTCGAAGTCGGTGCCTTCGGAGAATCCATAGCGCCCGCCGAGCTGCAGGCCTTCGTAGTCGCTATCGAGCACGTAGTTGAGCACGCCGGCAGTCGCATCGGCGCCGTAGATGGCCGCAGCGCCATCGCGCAGCAACTCCAGCCGCTGCATCACGCCGAAACGATGCTGCTCGTCGATCACGATCAACCCGAGCCCTTTGAACTCGACGTCCTTCGAGATAACGGCGTGGGTGCCCACAACGACGTGCGCCAACGCCCTCCGCGATCATTTTCTTCAGCGTACTTTTG
>JAAURZ010000495.1 GCA_012031955.1 Bacteroidia bacterium | reverse complement strand
TTGGCATCGTCCAGCGGCGCGTCTACTTCATCAAAGATACAGAAGGGCGCGGGCTTCAGCAGGTACATGCTGAACAGCAGTGCAGTGGCTGTGAGCGTTTTTTCACCGCCGGAAAGCTGGTTGATTGTCAAAGGCCGCTTGCCCTTCGGTTTCGCAATAATGTCGATGTCGGACTCCAGCGGGCTGTTCGGATCGGTGAGGCGGATGTCGCAGTCATCCTCTTCGTTGAAGAGCGACCTAAACACACGCTTGAAATGATCGCGCACCGTGTTGAAGGCGTCCATGAACGTCTGGCTGGCCACACCCTCGATCTCGGCAATGGTACTGAGGAGAGACTCTTTGGCTTTCAGAAGGTCTTCTTTCTGGGCCAATATAAAGTCGTTGCGCTCTTTTATTTCCGTGTACGCTTCCATTGCCATGGGGTTGATGGGCCCCATGTTGTCGAGACGTTCGCGAATGCGCGTGACGTCGTTGCGCGTTTTCTCTTCTTCGAGCTTGGCCAGTTCGGCGGCCTCCTCTTCAGTGGTGTTCTGCAGTATGGCGTCAAGGTCAACATTAAACTCCACCGACAGCCTTTCTTTTACAGAGTTGAGGTGCAGCTTACTTTCATTCAAAGTATTCTGCAAGTCCATCAACAACGTGTCGATGTTCTGACGGCTGTGCTGCACTTCGCGAAGTTCTTTCTCCACGGTGTCGATTCCGCCGCGGGCGTCATAGTATTCCTTCTCTGCTTCGTTCAGGCCTTTCTCCATTTCTTCCTTCTCGGCATACATGGCCAAAAGATCCTCGTCATTCGATTGTGTGGTCTCCACAATGGTGCGGCCTTCCTCCTCATTTTCTTCAGCTCCTCACCGTTGGACGTTATGCGTTGTCCGCTTTGGTCCATCGACTCTTGCTTGAACCTGATCTCCTGCTCTATGCTCTTGACCCTGTTTTCCTGCTGGTGAAAGAAGATGTTTTGCTCGTTGTAAGCAACCGACTTTTGTGATAGTATATCGTTTTGCGCGCTCAGTGCTTCTGATAGCCCGGAGAGTTTCTCTTCATGTTCCTCAAGCATCCTTGCGCCTCGCCCGCCTTCGGCTTCATCTCCGTCAATTCGCGATTGAGCGTGTCGATTTTTTCAAGTATATCTTCACGACGCAAGTCGGCATTGCTCAGCATCTGCGAGAACTGCTCGCGTTTGGTGCGGATGGAAACGAACTCTTCGTTTACCTGGCGGATTGTGTTTTGCAACTCATCGATCTGTTGACGTATCCTGTTGTTGCGAAGTTTCTCGATGTCGCCCTGCTTTTGCAACAGGCTGTGCCTGATGTCGTCAAGCTTGGACGTGAGCTCTTTTTATTTCCTTTTCAAGTTTCTCGAGTTCTTGGCGCGACCTATTTTCTTGCCTTCGAAAAGCCCCACCGAACCGCCTGAGATGCTGTAGCGCTTGCGGGTAAGCTTGCCATTCTTGGTGATGAAGATGTTTCGTCGCCGACAGGAATCGACTTGGGGTCGCCTTCGTAGATGTACACGCGGTCGAGCACGTAAGACATCAGCTTTTTGTACTTCGGATCATACTCGATGATCTCGGTGGCCGGAAATGCATTGTCGTAAATTCGCCCCGGCGTGGATTCAAATTTTTCAAAAGAATCGAGTATGAAGAAGTGTGCCTTGCCTTTTGCAGCATCGCTCAGGATATTGATGGCTTCGTAAGCCTCGGACTCATGATCGACGATGTAGTAGTTGAGATACGACTCCAGGTAATTTTCAATGGCCACACGGTACTCCTCCGACGTAGTCAAAATATCGGAGAGGAGAGGAGCATTTTTGGCGATTTTCTTTTTGAGGAATTTGATGGCCTCGGGAAACCCCTCAAGGTTTTCTACGAGCGACTTGGTGAGGTTGTACTCATTTTGGCGCGCGTCGAGCTTGCGACTCGTCACATTGAGTTCCTCGCGTATCATTTCAATCGTCTTCTCAAGGCCGCCAATGCGTCCTTGTACTTCTTCTTCGTCCCGCTTCAGGCCCTCATGTTCGGCATTCTTGCCGCTGATGTCCTCCTGCAGTAACACAATTTTCTGTTCGAATTCATTGAGACTGGCGCTTTGTTGATTTGAATCCGACGCCGTCTTTTCCAGCTCTTGCTTCAGCGACGAAATCTGAATCTCGCGTATTTCCACACCCTTGTTTATCTGAAAGCTTTCTTCCTGCTTCTCACGCAGCACGCGGCGGGTCGCGTCCGATTGCGTTTGAAATTCAGTGGTGATGTGCTTTTGCTGTTCATACTCGTTCTTGAGTATCCCGAGTTTACCGGTGATCTCTTCGAGGATTTGCTGCGCGGTTTCTTTTTCCGATTCCAGGCTCTGGATGCTGAATCGTGCACGTTCGTTGCTCTTGCGGTCTTGCTCTATTTGTTCACGCAATGCCGTCGCCCGGTCGTTGAGGTACTTCAGTCGTTCATTCTTGATCTGCTTCTCGCTCTCGTACTGCCTGATTTTGGCCACAAACTCGTTGATCGCCTTTTGACGCGACGACAGGGTTTTTTCTTTTATGATAAGCTCAGCCTTCGCCTTCTCGATGAGCGCTTCCTTTTCAGCGATATCAGCCGCCAGGGCTACTTTCCGGCTGTTTTCGTCTTCTATTTGTTTGGTGAGCGAACTGTACTTTTCCTTTTGTTTGTTCACCACCACCTTGGCAAGCTGAATACTCTTTTGCTTGTAGTCTTCTTTAATGCGGTAGTAAGCCTCAGTCTGTTTTGCCTGTTTCTCCAGGCTCTTCATGTTCTTTTCGATCTCGAAGAGCAGGTCTTCCACGCGCTCGAGGTCGGCGTCTGTATCTTCGAGTTTCTTCAGCGTCTCTTTCTTGCGTTTCTTGAACTTGGAAATGCCCGCGGCTTCTTCAAAGAGCGTGCGGCGGCTGTGGTCCTTGTCGTTGAGCAGGTCGTCGACCATGCCGAGTTCAATGATGGCATAGCTGTTGGATGCGACACCCGTGTCGAGGAACAGGTTGGTGATGTCTTTGAGGCGGCAAGTTACGCCGTTGAGAAGGTATTCGCTTTCACCGGTGCGGTACAGTCTCCGGGTGATGGTGATTTGCGAGTACTCCGTGGGAAGTATATTCTTGGTGTTGTTGATGGTGAGAGACACCTCGGCCATTTGCTGCGCCGAGCGCTGACTGGTGCCGTTGAAAATCACATTTTCCATCTTCTCCGACCGCAGGGCGCTGGTTTTTTGT
>JAAURZ010000494.1 GCA_012031955.1 Bacteroidia bacterium | reverse complement strand
TTTTCCAACCTTTATTTCCACGGACACTCGGTGGGTGGCACCAATCCGTCGTTGCTCGAAGCAATGGCGTCGAACGGTTTGATATGTGCGCACAACAATGTCTTCAATCGCGCCATCCTTGGCGACGACGCATTTTACTTCAACGATGTTCACAAAGTAACCGAGCTCGGTCGAATTTTGTAGCGAAAAACTACGACCAGATTGGCAAGCTGCTCAGCAATCGCGCGAAGATAAGCGAATTGTATGCGTGGCCTACAATTATAGACCAGTTTGAAACATTTGCCCTTGACGCACTGGGAGTGAAGAAAATGAAGCCGCTTGTAAGCCAGGAGGAGGTGATGGTGGCGGCCAAGCCAAGAAGGACGGCGTCGCTGGCCTAAGGTTTTACGAGGCTCCGGATGCCGCGGAGTATCGCATCGCGAAGGCGTTCGAGGTCGTGGTGGAGGGTGTACCCACTTGCAGGCGTGTCACTGTAAAATGGAAAGTAGTGGCACTCGCCTTCTGGGTCGCGTGCCTCCTGAGTCCATATCTCCAGCCACAGCGTGCCTTGTGGCTGCTTCGGTTGAGACGAAGAGAGATCGAGCTTTGTCACATTCGCGATGAGTGAGTCGAATGGAAAATACCCTGGCTGCCTGTTCTGTCCAAACTTCAGCATCTCGTCACTGTAGTACATCGATCCCCAGTTTTCATAGCCATGCGCCAGCGATTGTTCCGCAATGTAGTGGTAGGGTGCTTGCGCATGCCGGTTGAGAAACTGAAATCGATATGATCCGCCACTCGTGGTTGGCTGCGTCACTACCGGTATAGTGCAATCGCCCGGGCCTTTGCGCAGCACCTTCTGCTGGAAATTCACAGTCATGCTTTCGTGCTTCACGAGAAGACAGTAGCCCTCCGGGGGAAGTCTGGATCGCACGTAGTCCACCACGCCAGCCTGGTCGCGCGTGTCAGGAAACACCCTTCCCCGGTATCGCGCTCCGCTCTGGTTGTCCATATTGAAAACCCAGCATCGTCCTTTGAAGCCGGGTTGCTGCAGCATTTCGTCCAACAGTTCCTTGAACACCTCAATGTGCCGCTGGGCGGTCCATCCATATTGCTCAAGCATGGGAATGAAGGTGTTGGGATTAGGAATACGCATGTGGTTGGATCGCAGCGATGGAGCGATCGTGCTGGTGAGGGGAATGAGCGAACCTTCCGGATCAAACTGCGCAAGCCATCGCCCGATGGCGCGCGCACCTTCTTTCGTGAACTTGATGAACGCTTCACTCGTGTTTACCGGAATTGCCCTGTTGTACTTGTCAGGGTTGGCATCGCGTTGCTGCTCGCTGTCATCCGTCAGTCGTTGCGGCACTATGGCCCTAAGGCCCTCTGCTGTCTCCAGCAGCGTCGCATTCTTATTGAGAGAAATCTTCCTGGCCTTTTGCAACTTCCAGTCGGGTACTGATTCAAAATACCATTTCACGAATATCGGCATGCGGCCCCTTCCCGCCAACCTTGCGGCCTCCTGTATTTCCTTCACTGCTTCTTCCACCACATCAAAATTCCATCCGTCCGGTGTGCTGATGTGCCGCGACCACACGTGTAGTGCAACGGCGGCAATATGCGGCTGGCGAACAATCTTGTAAATGGATCTGTCTCTCAGGTCGGCGTGCTTTACCCGGTCTTGCTCCAGTGTTCTGGGTACGATCATCGCATACAGCCCGATGGGAACCGGAGCCGTATTCTTTGCCAGCACGATGGCAGTCTCGTTGTCCGTAAGGTAAGGTGTGAAGCGCTGCTGCGATGTGGATTGGCATTGCAGCATGCAAACAATTACAATTAAGAGTAGTGTGCGCATGACAGGTTATCTGATGATTCGCGAATACCAGTCGCCGGCCTTTGTGGAAACAATCACCACGTAAATTCCCGGTTGCCAGTGAAGAGACTCTATCTGCAGTGGTTCGGCCATCCGCCAGTTATATGCAGCAATACGCCGGCCGTCGATGTCAAAAATTGTGACTACCGACTCCGTTGTAACATTCTGCACTGCCTCGACGGTAAACCGGGCACCGACCGGGTTGGGAAACAGGGCGAACGAATTTGACCACGCATGTTCCCCGACGACAGACGTTACGAGATTGGCAGGCAGGACCGTCATCCACAGCTCGGTGCCATCGATGCCATTGTCGGCGCTGAATAAAAGGATGTTGTCGAACTGACCGATCGGACGCGGCGCGGAGTCGCCTGCACCGGCGTGAATGTCTGCGACAAGCAACGTGCCTGCATCGGTACCGTTACTCACCCACAATTCTTCGCCGCTAAGGGCGCTGGTTGCCGAGAAATAGAACAGACCTTTATCCGTAACGCAGGCACGCCTGGGAAAGGATCCTGCGCTACCTTCGTTAAGCTCTTTTAAAAGCAGTGTGGTCTCAGCAGAACCGCTTGTGGTCCACAACTCGGCGCCATGTGTCCCATCATCGGCGCTAAAAAAAGTTGGTTGTTCATCGTTCCCAGTAGGTTGAGGGCACCACCCGTGGTACCCTCACGAATGTCTTTCAGCATGAACGTACCCGCGTCGGATCCATTGCTTGTCCATAACTCTTGACCGTGCAACGCACTGGGTGCCAGAAAATAAAGTTGCGTTGCCGTAACTAAGAAATTGTGCGGGTGCATTCCTTGAATGCCGGGAACATCTTTCACCAATACAGGCGCCCGAGCCGTCGCTGTACCACAACTGCCATGTGTTGTCGCCCTGTCCACGAGTTGTAAAGAACACTTTGTTGTGAAGCGCCGTCAGGTTGAACAACGAGTCTTTGCTTCCGCTGAAATCGAAAAGCATCAGCGATCCGTCTGCGGTTCCATCTGTTCGCCATAGCGAGCCTTTGGCCGGCGCTGTATGACAGACAAAGAGAGTGAAATTACCTGCGTGCGTGAGCTGGCTTGGATTCGACGAACCCTCTGGGTGAAGGTCTTTCAGTAAGCGAGTCCCCGGCGTGGTGCCGTCGCTGATCCAAAGCTCGCGGCCGGTCGATGGCGAGGTGGCGGCAAACAAGATTGAGTTTTCGTTGTGGCGCGTCATCCACAAAGGATCGGCGTTGTCGGGCCCGGGTGCTGCATCAAGTGACCAATGACGTGCTCGCTTCGGTGCCGTCGCTGATCCAGAGTTCGCGGCCGTTTGCTTCGGTAGATGCGGCAAACATCGTTTTGTTTTGAAGTGTCGTCATCGCGCCAGGCAAGGACGA
>JAAURZ010000493.1 GCA_012031955.1 Bacteroidia bacterium | reverse complement strand
GGCTCGACATCGGGTTGAACCTCAAGGGTGTGGCAGTTGCAGGCAGGCTCGAAGCATCGGGCAGCTTCAGCGCCATGTGTACGCACCGCGTGAAAATTGAACAGGAAAAGGAAATTGACAAAGAAGTGTTGCAATGGCTGAAGCAGGCCTACGACACCGCGGGGTAATTTCAGACTTATTATTTAACTTGAATGAATAACTACGACCAATGCGACCAAACCAGCTTCTGCAATTAGTCTTTGCGATGCTTGCCGCCACCACGCTGCATGCACAAAAGAAAAGTCCGGAGCCAGTTACTGCCACCGCGCGCCAGCTTTACCTCACCCGTATACAGGCTGCGGAGGCGCTGCTGCAATTGGGCGAAATGACAGAAGCGAAAGAAGTGTTGAATGCAATAGCACCCGGTGAACGGAACCTGGAATGGACGCTGCTCAACGGTATGTCCGACCGCAGCGTGAAAACCGTCAGGCACCATCGCGGGTCTGTCGCGGCAGTCGCTGTAAGCCCCGACGGTCAACTGGTTGCCACCGGCTCCGCCGATAGTACGATTGTTGTGTGGAAGTTTCCTTCATTTGATAAAGTACAAACATTCAAGGGGCATCTGGGACAGGTGAGCACACTCGACTTCAGCCCCGATGGAACGATGCTTGTGTCGGGTTCTACAGACAAGACTGTAAAACTGTGGGACATTAAGACCGCGATGCTGCAAAAACTTTTACGTCGCCTTTTACACGGGGAATTTACCAGGTGCGCTTCAGCCCCGACGGAAAAAACTTGCCATGTGTACGTGGGAATTAGTAAAAGAGAAGTCACCACCCGTGCAGGGATATACCGTGGTATTGGATGCAGCATCGGGCGAAGTGCTACAGCGTTTCAATCAAGACGATCATCCTTCAGCGTCGCTTGATTTTCCGGCGACGGAAAGTTTTTCGCAGTGGCAACCTGGGGATTTGTCCTTTACTGGTACGAACTTGCGTCCGCCAAGCTTGTCTGGCAATATGATCTCACGAAGAATGAAGAATACAGCGCGATGAACAGCGTCGACATCAGCCCAGACAATCAATCGATCGCGTTGGCTACGAAAGACAACCGCGTCCGTGTAATTAACACCACCGACGGCACCTTGCGTTACCAGATTGATCCGTGGAAAGGCCATAGCAAGTGGGTGAACACCGTGCAGTTCTCGCCCGACGGAAGGCGCTTTGCTTCCGCCGCCGACGACATGTACGTGATGGTGTGGAATACCGAGACCGGTGTGCGCGAAAATCTTTTCAAGGGGCATGTGGCCCCGGTGAACAGCTTAAGATGGAGTACTGACGGTAAGACATTGACGTCGGCTGCGCGCGATGGTGAAGTAAAAGTGTGGAGCATTGAAAATCCCGGCGAGGCGGTCATTGATGCATGCCTGAACGGGCCGTGGTATGCGCCGGTGAGCAAGAACAAAAGCCTGATGGCTGCTGCCTGTTCCGATAAGCAACTGACAGTATGGGACCTGCGCACCCGAAAGCAAGCGGCGTCTTTTTCAGGATTCGCATCAAATTGTGCCGCATTCAGCGACGACGAGCGATTTGTAGCCACGGGCGGTCATGACGCAAAAGTAAGGTGGCTCGACGTTGAAACGCAGCAGGTAGTCGCGACTATGGCCGGACACACCAACAGCATTTATGGAATTGCCTATTGCCCGCAACAAAAATTAATTGCCTCAGCCAGCGCAGACCAGACTGTGCGCCTATGGGGCGTGCGGAGGTAAAGGAGACAACGTCCATCAAGTTTGACGATTCGTATGCTTATGCTGTAGCGTTTTCCGCTGATGGAAAATACCTGGTGGCAGGATTGGCCAACGGCGAAGTGCGCCGATACACAGTTGGCGATTGGAAGTTGGTGTCTACCTACAAAGCTGCTGCCAATGTGAACATCCTGACAGTACACCCCGACCAGCGGCGAGTCGTTGCCGGCGGAGGTGGCGGAAAGGTCTTTATAGTCGATGCGAAAGGTACCCAGGCAAAAGAGCTGAAGGGCCACAAAGCGAGTGTGTACGCCGCGGATTTTCACCCTGCGGGAAAGTATCTTGTAACGGGCTCGTACGACAGAACGGTGCGGCTATGGGATGTGGATATGGGCGTATGCACATTGATATTGCACGGTTTCGAAGACGAAGTATTTACTGTGAGCTTTTTCGACAATGGCAACAAACTGCTGATTACAGAATCAGAAGGCACAACCCACATAATCAATATACTCTGACGACTATGCATAAAAAATTTTTGACGTTCGGTATCCTTCTCTCGACGGCGCTGCTGACTACGGCGTGTGGTTCCGGCGATAGCAAAGTGAACAGCTTGCAGCAATCGGCTCGTGGGCGAATGGCGCAACACGTACCTGAAGGTGACGATGGCCTCAGCGGGAGGGAAAGAAGACTCCACGTCGGTGATGGAGGCCGATTCGGCCAACTGGGCCGACGTACTGCACATGAAACCAATTCAAACTTTCTTCGATGCCGACAGCACCTGGCATTCCGACCACTACGCGCCAAACGACAGCCTCTTGTTCATTGCGCGTGGCAACTGGTACGTGACCGGCGATACGCTCGTGATGGAAGTACTTGAACCCACCCGGGCCACCTACAAGCTGCACACCGCCATCAACGGCGGCGAGGTGAAGTTTCATAGCGTGCTTGATTTCGACGAAGACGGTGTTGCCGACGATGACTATGTGGGCTGGCAACGCAAGCACTAGGTGCGTTCTGAATCCTGCGTATCACCTGGGCGTAGTATTTCAGCTTGTTCTTTTCGTCATAGCTTACCGAAAAGGTGTAACTCCAGCGCTACGCAGCAAATCCAGCTTGTGACCGATCGACGAGGCGAGGGAGCTGGGAAAGTAGTAGTAGATGTGGTTCTTCACCGCCACCTGGTTGCTCAACTTAATGCGTTGACGGAAAGTAAGCAGCCACCACAAGTGTATCTCTATGAAGTCCGGCGTCGGTCATAGCCTGATCGCTGACGACTAAGGCCAATTGGGTAAACCGGTCTATTTTTCTTGCTTCTTTTTTATCGAGGAACTGAACAGGATCAAAGTTTTTTACTTCGCAGGCAAATTTTGCAGGAGATTGAAATGGCGGTTTTGAAAAGTGAAATCGTGCCGAAAATTCCGGCGCGGCGTTCGAATTGAAGAAAGGGCAGAGGCTAAGAATCGCGGGCAAAAGCATACGTGGATTTCGTCGCGT
>JAAURZ010000492.1 GCA_012031955.1 Bacteroidia bacterium | reverse complement strand
CTCGGCATCACCCTGATCAAAGACGACCCCCGATGCCGCAAGGCTCCGGGTCTGTTGTACCCCTGGCATTTCCGCTCATCGCGGCGCCGGCACGCTCACCACCATACTGTCGCTGAGGGCGGTATATTCCGAACTGAATATTCTCATCGGCATATTATTGAACCTCATTATCGTGTATGCAGTGCTGCGTTCGTCGTCGTGGCTGGAGCGCGTTATCGGCAAGTCGGGTTTTCGCCGTGCTGCGCCGCGTTTTCGGCGTGATACTACTGGCGATTGCCGTGAAAATCTTTAAAGAAAACTTTATGAATCCATGATCCACATCTACACCGACGGTGCGGCACAAGGCAACCCCGGTCCGGGTGGCTATGGTGTTGTGATGAAATACAACGGCCGCGAAAAAGAACTTTCACAAGGATACCGCCTCACCACCAACAACCGCATGGAACTGCTGGCGGTGATCGCGGGGCTTGAGGCCATCAAGAAGGACGGCATTCCGATCACGATCCATTCTGATTCACAGTATGTAGTGAACGCTGTTGAAAAGGGCTGGCTATGGACTTGGGAAAAAGTAAACTTCAAGAAAAAGGCTAACCCCGACTTGTGGCAACGCTACATTCCCTTGCACAAAAAATTCAGGCCGAAGTTCAAATGGATAAAAGGTCATGCAGGCCACCCAGAGAATGAACGCTGCGACCAACTGGCAGTGGCCGCCGCCAGCCGTGGTCCGTTGCTCACCGATGACGGGTATGAAGAACAAAAAGGGTTGTGACATCACAACCCTTTTTGTTCGATCATATCGATCACCCTACAACTTGTAACAAATGATTTCTGCCGGGCCCGGGCGATAGTACACATAGTTGAAAATTTGATCAACTTCGTATTCCGGCTCCTTGTCGCTCTTGATGTCAATCGTGTTTTGCACTTCGCCGTTGGCTTTGCTTATTTGTATGAGCTGGTAGCCTTTCTTTTCCTGCGTAGTCATCATCATCACGAACATGGGTGTATTCTGCGACGCCTTGAATCGCGCGTTGAATTCTTTAAGCGCTCTTCCTGTATACGCGAAGCCGGCGGCGCCCAACTCTCCATAGGCGTTTGACAGTTCGTTGCCGATAGCCTTTCCCACGGGGTCAGCCGTCTGTGCCGAGGCTTGGGCAAACGCCGCTGAGTAAGTGCTCGCGGCGGCGCCAATGTATGCGGCGCGCACGGCCTGTGCCATTAACAAGGCGCGCATAAGTGCCGGCTGTCGCGGTGCGGGGTAGTATTTGCTGAACACCGGACTTCCATTGAAGCCGAACTTCATCAGGTTCTGCTCAGACGCCAACACGAGGCCGTCGCTCACCACATCTATGACCCTCGGAAGCTCTTTGCCTTGAAATTCAACTTTCGAACCGGTGATTTTCGTAAAAGTGCCCGCCTGTTTATCTACTTCAAAAATCCCACTCTCCATCGGGGAATAAACATACATTTTGTCGCCGCCATCGCCTATCGGGAAGGGCCGCGCCCTGTCGCCCGTAGCGGGTCCGCCTGCCTCCAGCGACTTGGGCCAAAGCAAAGTGCCCGTTGTTAAATCGAGAATGTTTACTTCGCGGGTGGTGGCGAATAAAAGACCGTTGGGCACCAACTCTGATTGAACGAGGTCGCCTTTCAACTTCACCGACTTGGCATATTTTAAAGTGCCGGTAGCAGGATCGAGAATGTTGAGATAGTACTCTTCTCCCTTGTTGTTGAAGGCGTTGTCGAATCCGGTGGTAATGAGTATGCCCTTCTCGGTGGTGATATAACTTACTACGCTGCCCTGTGCTTTAACGCCTCTACCCTTGTTGCCCCACAATGTTTCGCCTGTGGCATAGTCAATCAGGTTTATGGTAGGTTTTTGCGACGAAAGGGGGCAAACAATAATGCCTTTTTCGTGCATAATCACCTGGTTGAGTTTGTCGTTCTCCTGCGCAGTTTCTTCCACAAAGGCTTGCCGGTATCGATGTTGTAGGCGTAATACAAATTGAAGTAGAACTTGTTCGGCTGACTTTGGTTGCCTGAAGAAGTCGTGAAACCAGACCCAGTTTCCGACTCGATCTCCGTAGCCACGTATACAACATCCTTTTTGTGCGACGAGAATAAGATACGCGCCACACGCGATGGCTGAAGGTCGTTCTTCCACATCAGCGCGCCGTCAACCGTGTTGATGCGCATGGCATAGTTGGGATGGGTAATGATCATGGACTCATCGGCAAGCTCCACAGGCTCCGATGTAAGTGACTGAAGGTTGCCCAATGTGGCGAGGCCTGCTTGCAGCTTTCCCAAGAAACCCTTGCCCGTCGCAGCTACTCTAAGCAACTCGCCATTTGACCACAGTTGTTTGCCCGTGGTGATGTCGAACATGAATAATGTGGCCACAAGTTCGCCGGGCTTCACGCCCACCACGAGCAAACGCCCCGACGACGGCAGCACATGCCGGCTTAGAACGCCGATCCCTTCCTTTTTGGAATCGAAAAGCACGCGGCCGGTAATTACATCTACAATGGCCTGTAGCGGTATCGCATTCTCCTGGTCGACCTTGTATGCGATAGTCAGAAATTCAGTCCCGGCAACTTCTTCATAGTTGGCGGGGTCGAGCGCGGCAAAGTTCTTATTCTCCCACAAAATATTACCATCGTGCGGATTTACTGCGTACAAGCCGTCGTTGGTGTTAACCACCAGGTAGCCCAGCGAGTGCAATCTTTGCCAGTTGACAGTGCTTTTGAATTTGGCCGACCACGCAATGGGCGTAGTCACTTGAGCATAAGACGGCGAAGCAAACGCGCACGCCGCAAGCACCAAAAAGATAAATCGCTTCATATTGAATTGTTTTTGTTGAATTACTACGAACCACAATCATGAAGCCAACAAAACAAAGGTACTTAGAATCCGATGATTAGAGAATCACCGGTAGCGAATCGCGAAGTGCGATGCAAGCAGCTATCCCGTTCATGCAGCGCTATGCCCAGGGTCTCCAACTCACCAAGCACAGGTTTGTATATTTCTTCTATCACCGGTATCACCACACCGCGCGATTTAATCCTGCCCAGCAGCAACAACCTGGTGGCGATCGCCAATGGATAGCCATTCGTCTCCCACTGATAAATATCGCTCCATCCCGGCTTACCCGTCGCGATACTTTCGGCATACCAACCTTCTTTTTTAAAGCTAAATGCCTTGACCGTCTCGAATAATCGCGTGGTCTGCCCTTGATCGTT
>JAAURZ010000006.1 GCA_012031955.1 Bacteroidia bacterium | reverse complement strand
GCCGCCTTGTCGAAGAGAACCACGGCAAGATTTTGAGCAGCATGTTGAAAGAAGACCCGCTCGACCCTGGCAAGATCAGGCTAACACTAAAAATAGACCAGACAGACTTGTCGCGCACAGTGGCTACCCTCGAACGCTTCAGCTATAAAGTCATCGGCCGTTATCAAGAGGCCAAACCCGTTGGCGACGACCGGGAACGTATTGACATGCTATTCCGCTACCTGGATATTTAGTATCTTTAAATCTTCGTCATTCAAGTCTACCGGAACCAGAGCCATGAGAATAGGTGTGCACGGAAAAGAGTTCGACCGAAAGGCTGCCTCTTACATGGAAGCTGTGTTCGACTTTTTGCAAAAGAACAAAATCGAAACACTGGTTTCGTCGCGGTTTGTCAAGCACCTCAAACACGCCAACTTCAAACGCTTCAAGCTTAAGACCTACGAACCCGGCGAGAGCCTGCGGCATCTCAAATTTTTCTCAGCTTCGGCGGCGACGGCACGCTGCTTGAATCAGTAACCCATGTGGGCAAGGCGAGCGTGCCGATACTCGGCGTGAATACCGGCCGGCTTGGGTTCCTCGCCACCACGCCGCGCGACGAGGTGCTGCAGGCACTGCAGCAAATGCTCGACGGCGCCTTTACGCTCGACCGGCGCACCATGCTCAAACTACAGTCGAACAAGGATTTGTTTGCCGGGTTCAATTTCGGCTTGAACGATTTTACCCTCGTTAAGAAAGACACGTCTCGATGATCACTGTCCATACTTACATCGACGGTGAATTTCTCAATTCTTACTGGGCCGACGGACTCATCGTTTCGACCCCTACAGGCTCCACGGGTTATTCGCTAAGCTGCGGCGGGCCGCTGGTTTTTCCGCGCTCGGGAAATTTTATACTTACTCCGGTAAGTCCGCACAACCTCACGGTGCGCCCCATAGTGGTGTCCGACAGTGCAGAGATTTCATTCAGGGTGGAAGGCCGCAGCAAGAAATTTCTTGTATCGCTGGATTCGCGCATCGAAACAGTTGATGAATCGGTGAAGTTGAAACTCACCAAAGCCGACTTTCATGCAAACCTTGTCATGCTGGAGGGCAACCACTATTTCAAGACGCTCCGGCAGAAGCTTAACTGGGGTCTCGACTTTCGTAACTGAATTTTTATTAGCTTTGTAGCTTACTGATTCTTAAACACTTATTTGGCACGCAAATGAGAAAGTCTATAGGGTTCTGGTTGATTTTTTTGGTATGCCTGGGCATCGGCATCGACAGCTTCGGCCAAATGAACCGCAGGTCTATAAAGCGCAACAACAAGCGTATCTCCAGCTATCGGGGCAAGAAGTTCGGATTCAGCAAGGAAAAGAAATACAACTCAATTGGTATTTCACTGAGCGCCTTCAACTACTATGGCGACCTTTCTCCCCTTCCGTCCAGACTGAGTACCGACATTTCGTTCACGCGCCCTGCCCTGGGCATTTCTTGGGCTCACAGGTTCGGACCGAGGTACACAGTACAGGCGAGTTTTATGTATGGAACCCTGAAAGGCGATGACGCATCATCGGCCGATCCGAACAAGGACGAAGCGGTATACCGCTATGTGCGCAACCTGAGTTTCCGAAACCGCATAAAAGAACTCACCGTAGTGGCCATGTTCGACCTCTTCGAAAACCAGTCTACATACATAAGCCGGGTGAAATGGACGCCGTTCGCGTTTGCCGGCGTTACTGCCTTCCACCACAATCCGCAGGCACAGGCGCCAGCTACGGATCTTAACGGTCAACCGCTTGCAGAGGCGGGAGATTGGGTTGATCTGCAGCCGCTGGGTACAGAAGGTCAGTATGCCGACCTTGGACCAGACGCTGTCAATAGCGACATAAAGCCCTATCACAAATTGCAAGTGGCAATTCCATTTGGTATTGGCGCGCGCATCAGGCTTAACGAAGTAATGGATTTCTCTGTGGAATTTGCAGTTCGCTATCTTTTTACCGACTACATAGACGATGTGAGCAAGAACTACGTTGACCTTAACACGCTGGATAGTGAACTTGCCAAAGCAATGTCTTATCGATCCAACGAGGTGAACTCGACCAACGAAAATGTGACGGCCATCACCTCCAATCGCGACATCAGCTACGGGGGTTATACGGTGGTGAACGGCTACGGGGCGGAATATCCTGACAATCTTCGGGGCAATCGCAACAACAAAGACTTTTACACAGTCACTACGTTCAGGCTCACCTATATTGTTGGCAAGACCTTCCACCGCGCGAAATTCAGATAATTTCATACGCTATGGTTAGATGCCTCGCAGTGCTTTTTTTGCTTACAATGGCGACGGCCGCCCAGGCGCAACGCGCTGAAATTGGTTTTGGACTGGGAACGCTGAACTACTCGGGCGACCTCGTTCGCGGATACAATTTCGGATACTCACAACCGGCGGGCACGATCATTTACCGATCCAACCTCAGCAGCGTAGTAAGCGTGCGCGCTTCTGTGATGGCTGGCAAACTCAAGGCAAGCGACCGTAACCCTATAGACGCAGCAGCGGGCCAACGCAACGCGTCTTTCAACATCTTTCTTTTCGAGGCGTCAACAGGCTTTGAGTACCACTTTCTAAACTGGCGCGACGAGAAAAGATTCTTGCGATTCTCCCCTTACTTTTTTGCAGGCCTTGGCCTGTTCGGCATGTCGGGCAACGAAGCCAAACCGGTGGAATACAGCAACGTGCAGTTGTCGATACCGTTTGGAGCGGGCGTCAAGTACGTGCTCAATCCGAAGTGGTATGTCTCGCTTGAGTTTGGAATCCGCAAAACCTTCTTCGATTACCTCGACAACGTATCCGACGTGAACCCCCAGAACGTCAAGAACTATCAGTATGGCAACCCATTCGATAATGATAATTACTACTTCCTGGGCGTCACCCTCACCCGCACATTTTACACCATCCCTTGCCCCAGAAGCCCCTACTGATGTACGATTGAGGCCTACCAGCAGTCAGGCATATTTGAGGCCGGCATCACCGATTACATTTCAATAAAATAAGCTATTTTTGACCCCTTGTGGCATCTTTTAAGGAACATATCGACTTCAATAATCTGCCGCGGCATATAGCCGTTATCATGGACGGCAACGGCCGGTGGGCAAAAAAGAAGGGCGCTATGCGCATTTTTGGCCACAGAAACGCCGTTCAGGCCGTGAAGGAAGTAACGGAAGGATGCGGTGAACTTGGTGTCAAGTACCTAACCCTCTATGCATTTTCAACGGAAAACTGGGGAAGACCCAAGGAAGAAATCGAAGGGCTCATGGAGTTGCTGGTAAACACATTGAAGCAGGAAATAAGCACCCTGATGGAGAACCAGGTAAAGCTTAAAACTGTCGGCGACACATCGCACCTGCCTGCCAATTGCCAGGGCAACCTGCAATGGGCCATGGACCAGACTAAAAAACAACAGCGGTCTCACCCTTAACCTGGCCCTGAGCTACAGTGGCAGGTGGGAAATAGTGAAAGCAGTAAAGGAAATCGCCCGCAAGGTGCAAAGTGGCGAAATGAGTCCGGAGGATATAAATGAACAGATGTTTGAAAACTTTTTGGAGACTTCAGGCATCCCAGACCCAGAGCTGCTGATTCGCACCAGTGGAGAATTGCGGATCAGCAATTTTTTACTTTGGCAAATCGCCTATACGGAACTTTATATAACGCCCACGCTTTGGCCCGATTTCCGCAAGGAACATTTGTACGAAGCCATTTGGTCGTACCAGCAGCGTGAGCGCAGATTCGGAAAAACAAGTGAACAATTGAACCCCGTAGGCTAGCGATCCATGGTGCGGCAAATACCCCTTAAAGGCTGTTGCAAAATCACCATGTCGTACCTCGTTACAATGATGAGCAGATGAAAAAGATTATACTAGTGGCAGTGATGTTGACAATTGGGCTGAGCACTCACGCCCAATTCAGAAGACGAGACAGGACGAATGCACCTGCCACGAGTCAACTAAATTACGCCAACCCGGCTGAGTACTTTATCGGCGGCATCAATGTAACAGGCCTTAACATCCTGGATAAGAACGCCATGATTTCCCTCACCGGTCTTAAGGTGGGCGACAAAATTAAAATCCCCGGCGACGCCATTACCAATGCCATCCGCAAACTTTGGAAGCACGGCCTCGTTGGCGATGTGTCGATTTCAGTTGAAAAATAGAGGGCGACAATGTGTTCCTCGTTATTCACCTCGCCGAACGGCCGCGACTGACTGACTACTACTTTACAGGAATTTCGCGCGGACAGGAGTCGTCTCTGAAAGAAGACATGGACGAGCTGATTAAAGGACGCATTGTGACAGACGCACTTCTCCGCAATACTGAAACGTCTGTAAAAAAGCATTTTGTAAAAAAAGGCTTCCTCAACACTGAAGTCAAAATCACACAGGAACGCGATACATTAAATCGTGAGGGCATTCGTTTGCGCGTGGCGGTAAACCCGAAATCGAAGGTCAAAATCTATCGCATTTCATTCGATGGCAACCAGAATTTTTCCGACTCGCAACTGAAACGGAAAATGAAAAAGACACATGAGTACCCACGCATCGATATTCACCGCGTAGTGCTCGGCGAGCTTTTTTCATTTAACGCCAAAGATCTTAAAGCGCCCAGAGACTCCGTGTCGTGGAAGGAAGTGGGAGAGTTTTTCAGCGACCATTTCAAACCCAATGTATTCTCGTCGTCGAAGTTCATCAAAACGGACTATGATGACGACAAGCAAGGATCATTTCATATTACAACAGCAAGGGCTACCGCGATGCTGAAATCACAGTCGATTCAGTTTACAAGCACAACAACAGAACGATCAACATCGATTTCGAAATTCACGAAGGGCCGAAGTACTATTTCCGGAACATTATATGGACAGGAAACTACATACACACAGACCGAACGCTCAACGCAATTCTCGGCATTCAGAGAGGCGACGTGTATAACAAAGAGCTGATAGACCGCAAGCTCACATTCAACCCAAAAGGGCCGGATATCAGCGGGCTTTATATGGATGATGGATACCTGTTCTTCCGCATCAATCCAGTGGAGGTGGCGGTAGCTGACGACTCGATCGATGTGGAGATGCGCATTTTCGAAGGAGAGCAAGCCACAATCAACCAGGTAACCATCTCTGGTAATGAGCGCACCAGCGATCATGTGGTCAGACGCGAACTCAGCACAATTCCGGGACGTAAGTTTGCGCGCGCAGATATTATTCGCACGCAGCAGAAACTGGGACAACTTGGATACTTCGATCCGCAGAAAATCAACCCCAACCTTGTGCCCAACCAGGACAAAGGTATCGTCGACATAGAGTGGCAGGTGGAAGAGCAATCGAACGACCAGATCGAACTCTCCGGCGGCTGGGGCGGATACTACGGCTTTGTGGGAACCCTCGGATTGACCTTCAATAACTTTTCGCTGCGAAACATTCCGCGTCTCAAAAACTGGAAACCCCTGCCGGTGGGCGATGGACAACGCCTGTCGCTGCGCGCACAAGCAAACGGACGTTCCTTCCAGAGTTACAGCTTCTCCTTTACCGAGCCCTGGCTCGGCGGCAGAAAGCCCCAGTCATTCACTATTGGATTCAACAGCTCCGTACAGCGTTCTTTCTATGGCAACTATACATTGCCCTCATCTCCCGATGTTGACAACCCGACACTCAAGGTGCATAGCATTACGCTGGGTCTCGGTCGTTTGCTGGAGTGGCCCGACAACTATTTTACGCTCACCAATTCGCTCTCCTACCTCCGTTATGTACTGAACAACTGGTCTTCGGGGGGATTGGGATTCTCCGACGGGGTGTCGAACAGTATAACGCTCAACACCACGCTTTCCAGAAACAGCATCGACGATCCCAAGTATCCTACGCAAGGTTCAACTATTTCATTAAGCCTTACACTCACGCCTCCGTTTTCAAAATTCCGCGACCTGAACTATGAAACGGCTACCAACCAGCAGAAGTACGAATGGCAGGAGTATCACAAATGGATGTTCGATACGAAGTATTACCTGCCGCTGGATGGCAAGAAAAAGCTGGTGTTGGAAGCCAAAGCACACTTCGGTTTCATCGGGTCGTATGACAAGCAGGTGGGCGTTGGTCCGTTCGAGCGATTCTTCCTTGGTGGTGCCGGTCTTGCCGGTGGTTTCAACTCCTTCTTGCTTGGCCAGGAAGTGATCGGTTTGCGTGGTTACGACGACAACGTACTTACTCCTCCTTATTACTCCACCGGCACGACCAGCAACACAGTGCGTGGCGGTATTGTGTACGACAAACTTGGCCTTGAACTCAGGTATCCCGTTACCACGGGCAATGCGGCTACCATCTATGGCCTGGTGTTTGTTGAGGGTGGTAATAACTGGAACAATTACAAAGACTTTAATCCGTTTCAGATCTATAAAGCCGCAGGCGTTGGCGCGCGTATTTTTATGCCCGCGTTTGGCTTGATCGGCCTCAACTGGGGTTATGGATTTGACACGGTGCCGGGCCAGACAAACCGCAGCGGAGCCCAGTTCCAGTTTACCATTGGTCAGCAAATCAGATAATTATGAGGTTCTTATTTATTCCGATTTTTTTTCTCATTTTCGGCCTGAATTTTGTCCAGGCTCAGAGGTTCGGATATATTGACACGGATTACATTCTGAACAAAATGCCGGAGTTCAAGAAGGCACAAGAAGAGATCAACCAGCTTTCTGAGGCGTGGGAAAAAGAGGTGCAGGAAATGGACAAGAAAATTCAAGGCATGTATGGAGCCATGCAGGCCGAAATGGTACTGCTCACCGACCAGATGAAAAAAGAGCGCACCGAAGCCATTCACAAGAAAGAAGCAGAGCTGAAGGAATATCAAAAGAAAGTATTCGGCTTCGACGGATTATTCTTCCTTAAGAAGCAGGAATTGATCAAACCCATTCAGGACAAAGTATGGGATGCGGTTGATAAGGTGGCCAAGCAAAATAACCTGGCCATTGTTTTCGATAAATCAGGGCAGATGGTAATGATATACACAGACCCTCGCTATGATTACACAGATTTTGTTTTGGACGAATTAGGCCTTGGAGATCCGAACGATGTTATAAAAAACTGAAAAACCTAATTTAAATATTAATTGTGATGAGAACCTTTATTGTATGTATGTTCTTTGCAATGGCGGCACTTGGTGCGTCGGCGCAAACTCAACCCACTGCAACCAAGATCGGATTTGCCGATGTTGATTATATATTCAGCCAGATGCCTGAATCGAAACAAATCGACACAGAACTACAGTCGATGCAAACGCAGCTAAAAAACAATCTTGAAACCAAAGCCAAAGAGTTTCAGGCGAAAAGTAGCAGCGTATCAAAAAGAGAGTGCCTCTATGCTTGACGCCGTACGGGCAAACACAGAGCGCGAATTGCAGCAGATGCAGGCAAACCTTGAGAAGCTTCAGCAGGACGCGCAAACAACCATTCAGAACAAGCAAAATCAACTGATGGGCCCGGTGTATGACATGGTAGGTAAGGCTATTGAAGAAGTGGCAAAGGAAAATGGCTTTGCTCTTATTCTCAATCAGCAAATAGGCGGCCTTGATGTGATCCTATACGGCGATGAAAAAGTAGACGTGTCCGATCTTGTGCTAAAGAAGATGGGCGTCACTCCGAAGCCCGCCGAAGCCGCAGTTCCTAAGAACTGACAGCCCTACCAGAAAATTGAATGATAAAGCTCCGTAAGCAACGGGGCTTTTTTTATGTTAATTCGTAGTATGATAGCTCCGGTTAAATCAGGCGACAGCATTACAATCGTAGCACCCGGCAGGCGGGTGAGAAACTATGACGTAGATGTCGCCCTGCAGTATTTTGCACGATGGGGATTAAAAGTTAAGCTTGGTACAAACCTGTTCAGCGATCGTCACAACTATCTGTCAGGCACCGATGACGAGCGCCTCGCGGACATGCAGCAAGCCCTGGACGACCCAACGTGTGCGGCCGTAGTGTGCGCGCGTGGCGGCTATGGCACAACACGCGTTGTCGACCGCCTCGACTTCACGAAATTCAAGGCAAACCCAAAGTGGGTTGTGGGGTTCAGCGACATTACCGCGCTGCACTTGAGACTGCTCAAGGAAGGCATGCCCAGCATTCACGGCACCATGCCTATAATGGCCGCAAAACCTGAGGCGCCCGCATCGTTTCAATCGCTGCACCATGCGCTTATGGGCGTGCCGGAAGAACTATCGGCACCCTATCATCCTCAAAACTGCGAAGGCAGTATAGAGGGCACGACGATTGGTGGCAACCTGTCGCTCATTGTCGATGCCCTGGGTACGGCGACAGAACCAGACACGGCCGGGAAGATTCTCGTGATCGAGGAAATAGACGAATACTACTACAAGCTCGATCGTATGATGGTGCAACTGAAACGCGCCGGCAAGCTCGAGCCATTGGGCGGCCTGGTTGTTGGTTACATGACCGATATTAAGGACACCGAACCAAGATTCAATGAAACCGTAGAAGACATTGTGCGATATCACGTTCGCGACTACACCTTTCCAGTAGGGTTTGGTTTTTGTATCGGGCATCAGAACCCCAACTACGCATTCGTACATAACGCGCGCATGCTGCTGCGGGTCACCGCCGGCCAGCCTTCGACACTTACGCCGGTCAGCTAGCTTTGCCCCAGCCGCCGCCGCCAGGTGTGTGAAGCACAATCGCGTCGCCGGCATGTACAACCGTGCCATCTACACCTTTGAGTGGCTCTTTCATGCCACCCTTTCTTACCAGAAATTGACTTCCCGGTTTACCCTGCCCTCCGCCGTTTTTGCCATAAGGCGCTTCACGCCGGTGCTGCGACAGCAGGTTTATTGCCAGCGTGTCTTTGAAATAGATTTCTCTGGATATGCCGTTGCCGCCGCGCCATTTGCCCGCACCGCCCGAGTGCTGCCGTATTTCAAAACGCACCACACGAACAGGGTAACGAAGCTCCATGATCTCAGGGTCGGTTATGCGCGTGTTAGTCATGTGCTGATGCACGGCATCGGCACCGTTAAAGCCCGGTCCGGCGCCGTGCCTCCACAAATAGTTTCATAGTATCCAAACTTGTCATTGCCGAAAAGAAAATTGTTCATCGTGCCCTGACTACAGGCGGCGAGGCCGAGTGCTTTGAGTAGCGTATCGGTTAGCCGCTGGCTCACTTCCGTGTTTCCACCCACTACTGCAGGCGCCGACTCAATGTTCGAAAAGTCCGGGTTAAGTATTCCGCGTGGCAATATGATCTGCACGTGACTCATAAGCCCTTCGTTGAGTGGAACCGACGCGTTGATCCATAGGCGCAGTACGTATAGTACCACACTTTGCACTATGGCGGGCGTGGCGTTAAGATTACCGCTATGCTGCGAGGCGCTGCCGCTAAAGTCGACAACAACATGGCTTTTGTCCTTTTTTATTGACGCGCGCAAAATCGAACCATCATCCAGGCGTTCCTCTGCCCACAACCTCGCTGCCGGCAACGACCTGATCTTGCTTCGCATCATGCCCGACGCCTGATCGCAGATGGCATTCATGTACGTGATGACACGGCTGGGGGTGTCAGTTTTGCAGAGACCTTTTAGCGTTTCCGCGCCGTACCTAAGCGAGGCAACCGCCGCACGAATGTCGGCGAGGTTTTCAGAAACGGCCCGCGATGGATAGCGGGCGTTCAACAGGAGATGCTCAAGTGCCTGCCAATTGGCCTTGCCTTTTCTGATGAGGTATCGCGGCGCGATCACCACGCCCTCCTCCGTCAGGAGTGTAGCATCAGGAGGCATTGACCCCGGCTGCTTGCCGCCGATTTCGGCGTGATGCGAACGATTCGCTACATAGCCAACAACTTTGTCTTTATAGTACACCGGCATTACTAGCGTAACATCAGGTAAATGGGAGCCTCCGTAGCCGGGATGGTTCGTGATTACCACGTCGCCTTCGCTCATGGGCATTTTCATCAGGCTGCGCACACAAACGCCGAGGCTGCCAAGATGCACGGGTATGTGTGGTGCGTTAACGATGAGGTAGCCGTTCGCGTCAAGCAGCGCGCATGAGAAATCGAGACGCTCCTTCACGTTTACCGAGAAAGCAGTGCGTTGCAGCAAGGCGCCCATGCCTTCAGCAATTGCGGTAAACCGGTTGGTGTAGAGTGCCAGCTCCGTTTCGTGAGAAACGTTGAGGCGTCTGTTGGTAGGCTGCGTGATTCGTTTGATCAACGCCGTGTTACGCGCATCCAGTTCGAACTTCCAATCAGGCTCCACAAATACAGTGGCGTTGTTGCTGATCACCAGGGCAGGGCCGGCAAGGTTGTTTCCCGGCACCATGTTTTCCCACGTGTACACCGGACAGGTTTTCCAGCTTCCGCCAACGTAAATCTTTTTTGTACTTGTAAGCCTTTGCCCGTTTTCGACGTGGGCGCTTTTCGATCTTGCGTTTCTGGGGTTGTTTAACTGATGCAACGAGGCGAGCGGACTCAACCTCAATCACTCTGCCCTCGATCCAGTGGCCATACACTTTTTTGTAGGCCGTCTTAAAGTCTTGAGTCAATCGCCGGAGGTTGGTAATGGTATTTCGAGAGAAGATTCCTGCCCCGACAAACGCATGAAGACAAACCTGCTTGTCACTCGTACCTGGCGCCTGGCACAGCCCTGGCTATCGAGATCTTTGATCGCATCCGCCTTCAGCTCCGAGAACAAATCAGCCAGCGTCGACTCAACTGCGTGGAGCGACTGGAGTACGAGCCGCTCTTTGATTGACTCTATCGAGGCATTTCCAATGCCGAATGCACTTAGGAGGCCGGCATCATAGGGCACTACAATCCGGGTCATGTGCAGCATGCTGGCCAGGCTGCATGCGTGCTGGCCGCCTGCCCCGCCAAAACACAGCAGCGCAAAGTCGGCGGGTCGAAACCCTTTCTGAATAGATACTTTGCGAATGGCCTCCGCCATTTTTTCATTCGCCACATTGATGAACCCCTCCAGCACTTGGGATTCAACACGCAGTGACGTTGATTTCTTGTGGATTGAATTCACAATTTGTTTGAATGCGACCCGCGATGCATGTGCTTGCAGGGGCATGCTGAAATTGTCTTCGTCGAGCCGGCCAAGAAGCACATTCACGTCGGTGATAGTGAGCGGCCCGCCGGCGCCGTAGCACGCCGGTCCCGGACATGCCCCGGCACTGTGAGGCCCCACCTGCAGCCGATACCCGTCATAGCTGCAAACTGAACCTCCGCCGGCTGCAATGGTTTCTATGGAAATGGACGGAGATAATATTTTAAGCTTGCCGACGACACAGTCGAACCGGTAGTCTACGCGCTCGTTGCAAAGAGAAACATCGGTGCTGGTACCGCCCATGTCGAACGTTACAATTCGTTGTTCTCCAGCCTCAATGCCTTTCGCCAAGGCACCTATCACGCCGCCAGCCGGACCGCTGAGAAGGCTGTCTTTTGGATGAAAGTGATCAGCGCTTACAAGTCCGCCAGCGCTTGACATTACTTTGAATTCAATCCTGTCGAGACCGCTGTGGATCTTGTTCATGTAGTCGTGAATGACGGGGCCGAGGTAGGCGTTGGCAACGGCTGTTTGGGCTCGCGGTAGCAACTTGATCTGCTTCGATAGCTCCGACGACAACGACACATAAGAAATGCCTGCACCCCGCAGCGCCTCCGATAGCTGTAACTCGTGCTGTTGGTTCTTGTAGCTGTTCATGAGCGCCACAGCCACCGTCGACACCGTGTTACGCTTGAGCTTGCGCACAAGCGCTGCAATCGATTCGTGCGTTAGCGATTCGACAACTGTGCCATCTGCATCAATTCGCTCGTCTACCTCCCACACAAAATCATAGAGTGGCACCTCCTTGGTAATGTTCAATTGAAAGAGATCAGATCGTTGCTGCGTGCCAATGGTAAGCAAGTCCTTGAACCCGCGCGTAACCAAAAATGCCGTGCGCGCGCCTTTGCGCTCTAGCAGGGCGTTGGTGCCTTTGGTAGACCCAAGCCTTAGATCGATGGCAGGAAAATTTTCGCCGAGTTTGGTTTGTGTGACGAGACGGGTCGCGAACACCGGCACTTCTTCGTGAGTTGAGAGGTCAATCGAAAATGCTTTGATGCTGCTTACATCTCTGTCGAGTACGACACTGTCGGCCAACCGGTTAACGGAAATGACTGTGTATGCGATGTCGTCGATGCGCCCGGCAAACCCCGCGAGGCAATCCATGTCGACCCATTGCGGTAACACGATGCGAAGCGAATTGCCGCCAAGCACCTTGTTGATGCGAACCCTCAGCACACCGCTGCTCAGAACTTTGAGCCTCCGCGTGACGCCGCGAGGAGAGATAGCGATGCAATCGGTAAACGTACCGCCGGTATCAATCCATATTTTCCACGGTCTTGCCAATGCGGGTCAATGTTTTTCAAAGTAGCTAAAAGAGATAATCTATGAAAGCATAAATTCCCAGGGCAAGCAACGTGAAGCCTGGTATCTTCTTTATCCATGGCCGATGCTGCAGCGAATGGCTAAGGCGCTGCGCCGCGTAAGCCAGGCACATAAGCAGCGCCAGCGCGCCAACGACCACGCCCGCCAGATAACTGTGAAGAATTAAGGGCGCCGACAATTCTATCCATCCCCGGCTTTCCAGAAACGCGGTAATGCCAATCCAGAATGGAATCGCCATTGGGTTAAGCAGACTCAATAGCATGCCGCGACGAAATCCGCTTGCCTCAAAGCGCTGACGCAGTTTCGTGGGTTTGTTGCCGGCCAAAAATGTTGAAGGCTCCCAGCGCGGTCATCACGCACGCGGCAATCAGTTTGAAGTTGTCCGTGATAACAGGCGAGGAAAGGATAAGTTTTTCAAATTTCACAGCCAGCCACGCGTAAGGATACTCGACTACAACAGCAGCCAATGCAAATCGCCACGCGATGCTTATCCGTTTTTCCAGGCCAAGTTGCAGGATGGTGAGGTTGAGTGTGCCTGGCGGAATAGAGCCGATAAAACTGAAGAGAGCTGCGATGAGAAATGTAACGATCATCGCACTAGTCTCTCATCAGAGATTTCGCCCTTTTGTAGATCGAAAGCCCCTCGCGAAACGACAAATAGGGTACACCCTTTCGATGGTTTGCCACACTGATTTGATACAGCGTGTGCCAATGGTGATACATCGCGCGAAGGCCCTTGAAGAGTGGGTAGCCCGGCTGATAGATATGTGCAGGTTCGGCCCCGCATCCATTCAGCTCCATGACCTGAACACGGCCCGCCTGCAGGTCTTCCAGAGATTGGGTGCGCAAATCGAACCGGCCATAGTAGAAGCCATCTATCTGCTTGCTGATCATATCAAACGAGTCGACGAGCCGGGGTGTAATGAGTGCGGTAGCGTCGAGAAAGGTAGTGCCAAGGCAGTGATTGCCGATGGATACCAGTTCCAGTTTCTGTCCGGGGGGCAGCACGTCATTCAGCCGGCCGGCGTACGTGGCCTTGAGCGTATCCCACTGCAGCCTGGCTCTGTCCTTCGACAAGATAAGTTGCTGCAAAGTTGCCGATCCGTCACCAGTTACGGCCAGCATTTCTTTTCCCACGATGGAGGTCACTGTGCCACGGGTGGCATCGGGGTGACGCGCATAGTAGACACCAAACTCAAGCGGCATATCTACAAGCGCCTGTGCAATGAAGTCGATGTGGATATCGCGGATATAGGTTGCTGCGTCGTCGCGATTGTTGATGCGTTTCACCATCCATCCACGTTCGCCGAGGTCGGGCTTGAATATTAGCGGATAACTCAGACCATCTTGCCGTAGCCGCGACTCGAGCTCGCTAATCGCAATACCGGGAGGCAATAGAATGGCGCGGGGTTTAAACGCGTCGGGAATTTTTTGAAGAACAGAAAACTTCGACTCGCCCATCATGCCGCCGGAAAGGATGCCGGGGTTGGAGGCTGAAAAGAAAAAAAGAGAGCGTGCTTTTGCAGAAAGCCAAAGCCAGTACAGAAAAAACGGAAATTGAATGATGCCAAAAGGCCAATACTCCCAACTGAAGAGCCGGACGAAGAAGTTACTTTTAGCAATTCTCCCGAGTAACCCCATGGTGCGCCCGTCGTACGAGTTGTACTTAGTGGGAATGGCTGATGTTGGTCTCTTTGTGACGTATGGTTGAAGCTGCAACACCGAAGTCTTTGTCCATTGTAATGTACAGCGCCACTTCACGCACACCTATTTTCATGATGGCCATGTGGTGTACGGCGTGTTCAATGTTGTAAGTGAGCTCGCGCAGAAAGTTGGTTTCAATAGTCACAAATTCTTCATGAGTGAGGTCGTAGCCAACTTCCAGCTTCAACGACTTGCCGGGCAGTGTTGCAGTAACAAATTCTTTGATCCGCTCAATGGCCGAAAGTGCCAGCATGCGATCTTCCTCTATTACCCTGTCGTGCGCACGCTTGTCGTAGTTGATGGTGCCGGAAACGCAACCTTGCTCAAGGCAAATGAAGAATTCCAGCGTATGCCGCAAGTGTTGGCCCACCGTCGACTGACTCAGCGCGATGGAAGGCTTCACGTAGTCGCCGTCTGAGATTTGCTGAATAAGATCGCCAAGTTGAGACAATATCCGGGTACACGCTTTTTCGAGGTTCATACAAATGCAGTTCTACAAATATGGCCAAAAGTGTCAATAATGGGAATAGCCCCAGCCAAATCTAGGAAAAAGGTTTTTTACCGTTTATTGGGCGATTTTCTTCCAGTTACGGTCAGCGTTTTCTTTCAGTTTTCGCTCGTCCTTATTCCAGTCCGACAGCGTGTTGTTCCCCCAAAAATTGTAGAACAGGTACAGCTTTCCATCAACGATCTTGTAGGTTTCGGGGTCGACTTTAACTTTCTCGGCGGTTTCGCCCATCGCGTATGCGCACCATCCCCCGTAAGCAGGTTCGTACTTTTCAGGGTTCCCCTTGAAGGCATTGAGGTTTGCCTGGCTGGCGAAATAGTACGTTATTCCCTTATAGGTATGCTTGATAGCGGAGTTACCTTCAACCGGCTTTGCGCTGAAGTAGCTCACCGGATCATACCCATCCAGGGCGAGGTTCTTCTTCACATTATAGCTTTTGCTGGCGGGCCGCGTCGTTTTGCGCCGCCGCCCACCAAGTAATGGCAAGGAAGCCAAGGAGTAAGATGCGTGTTTTCATACGTTAATAATTGATTTTAATGGACATATGG
>JAAURZ010000491.1 GCA_012031955.1 Bacteroidia bacterium | reverse complement strand
CTTTGGCAGAAGTGAGTATGCGGCCGCTCACGGTTTTGTACGCTGCTCCAAATAATTCCAACGTCACCGTCTGCGGGTTTTTGGCATCGATGTTCACCAGGGAAATATGTGCAAGGCCGTTTGCATCCACAGACGCGGACGCCGACACAGCCTGGAGCTTTTCGCTGCCTAGCACGTAATCCGCTGATGCGACTTTGAGCGGCAGAAGCTTCGCATCCTGGTGCACGTTGTACATTTCCATCACATGGTAAGTAGGTGTCAGTATCATCTTCTCTTCATTGGTGAGAATAACGGCCTGCAACACGTTTATGGTTTGTGCCAGGTTGGCCATGCGCACACGCTCGGCATGGTTGTTAAAAATGTTGAGCGTAACGCCGGCGATCATGGCATCGCGCATCGTGTTCTGCTGGAAAAGAAAGGCAGGGTTGGTTCCCTTTTCGACGTCGTACCATCCGCCCCACTCGTCTACCACCAACGCCACGCGCTTTTGCGGATCGTACCGGTCCATGATGGTGGAGTGTTTCGTAACCAGTTCTTCCATAAACCAGGCCCTGCGCATGGTTTGAAAATACTGCTCTTCGGAAAATTCAGTGGCCGAACCTTTTTTCGACCAGTCGATCACCGAGTAGTGGTGCAGGGCAATGCCTTCGAGCATGTTGTGCGGCACGTCGCGCATGAGCACCTCCGTCCAGTGATAGTCGGAGCCGTTGGCACCTGAAGCGATCCGGAATATGCGCGTGCTATTTGTCCAGTTGGTCATGAAGGTGGCGTATTGCTTGTAGATGTTGGCGTAGTATTCCGGCGTCATGTTGCCGCCGCAGCCCCAGGCCTCGTTGCCTACGCCCCAGTACTTGACATTCCACGGTTTTACTCTTCCGTTTTGAATTCTTACTTGCGACATCGGTGTTTCGCCTTCGGCATTTACATAGGCAACCCAGTCTGTCAGTTCTTTCACCTCGCCGCTACCCACGTTTGCCGCGAGGTAGGGTTCAGCCCCGATGGCTTCGCACATGTTGAGAAAATCGTGCGTGCCGAAGCTGTTGTCTTCGGTCACACCACCCCACCATACATTCACCATTTTGGGGCGTTGGCCTTTGGGCCCTATGCCATCCTTCCAATGGTACGTATCGGCAAAGCATCCGCCTGGCCAGCGGAGGATGGGCACCTTCAGCGTCTTCAGCGCTTCGATGATGTCGGTACGCACGCCGTCTTTGTTGGGAATCCGGGTGTTTCCTTCGCCCACATAAAAGCCATCGTAGACGCACCTGCCAAGATGCTCGGCGAAATGCCCGTAGATATTTTGTTGATTACGATTGTTGGGTCTTCGGCGTGAATGGCAACACGGTTCGCATTTTGCGCGTTGGCCGTCACGGCCAACGCCAGCATCGCGGTGACGAGGTATTTCAATTTCATCGGGTTTTGTTTATTTGACTTGGTACCAGAAATATAATGTATAAAATACACTTATCTCATTTCTGGCACAAAAAATCAATCTGTTGAGGAGATGGCCTTGTGCAGAACGCTGCATGAGGTTCATCAAATAAAACTTGACACCGTTTATCTGTAGCTTCTCATATTTTTCCCTGTCGAACACATAGTAGAATGCACCCTTGCGCGACGACTGCTTTTCCTTCTCCTCGAGCTTATTAAGAATACCGAGTGACAGAATCTTTTTCGCGAAATTACGCTTGTCGACCGGCGCTTCGTAGATCGCTTCGTAGAGGCTTTGTAGCTGCGGAAGCGTAAACTTTTGCGGCAGCAGTTCGAAGCCGATCGGGTGGTTGGCTACTTTTTCGCGCAATTTCTGTTTGGCTTTCAACACCATCTGTTTGTGATCAAACACGAGCGGGGGCATTTGCCTGAGCGGGAACCAATGTGCTTCGTGGTCGTCGTGCAATTGGTTGCTGTAGTTGGCGATGTTGATGAGTGCGAAGTACGCCACCGACACCACACGCCCGGCTGTGTCGCGGTCTACGCCGCCGAAACAGTAAAGCTGCTCCATATAAATGTCGCGCAGGCCTGTCAACTGTTGCAGTATGCGAACAGCGCCGTCTTCCACGTTTTCATTCTGTTTCACAAAGCCACCCATCAGTGACCAGTTGCCTTTCTCCGGCTCGAAGTCGCGCTTGATGAGGAGCACCTTGAGTTGCTTGCCATCGAAGCCGAAAATGATGCAATCGGTCGCCACCAGCAATCTGTCCGACTTCACATACTGCTCGCTGCTCATCACCACCGGTGTCGAAATGTCGGGCTGGCCGGCCTTTTTGCATTGGACATTGTCGTATGTTTAAAACGCTCTTAAAATTCCATCTCTAAAATAGAAATAAGGAATGACAATCAAACCAACCAACAATCAAACTTATGCGTCAACTGCGCCCGTAGTACAAGTCGTTCCAGCGTAGTTCGTTTTTCAACTGCGGTATAGTTGTGTCTTTGTGAATGTGCACAAACTCAATGCCTGCCATTTCCGCGAAGTCGCTCAACTGTTCTGATGTGATATTCTGACTGTAGCAGGTGTGATGGGCACCGCCAGCCAGTATCCATGCGGCGCAGCCGTCGGTCATGTTCGGATAGGGTTTCCAAAGCACGCGCGCCACCGGCAGTTTTGGAAGATCGTGCGCTGGTGCCACCGCCTCTACCTCGTTTACAAGCAGGCGAAACCGGTTGCCCATATCCACGATCGATGCATTGAGTGCGGGCCCGGCAGCAACGTTGAACACCAGCCGCACCGGGTCGGGCTTGCCGCCAATGCCCAGCGGATGTATTTCGCACGATGGTTTTCCGTGCGCGATGGACGGACAGATTTCGAGCATGTGCGCGCCCAGCACCATGGCGTTGGCAGGATCGAAGTGGTACGTGTAGTCTTCCATGAAAGAGTTGCCACCGGGCAAGCCGGCCGCCATTACTTTCATGGCGCGCACCAGCGCAGCGGTTTTCCAGTCGCCTTCGGCGCCGAAGCCATAGCCTTCGGCCATGAGGCGTTGCACGGCAATACCCGGCAACTGCGCCAGGCCATGCAGGTCTTCGAATGTGTCGGTAAAGCCTTTGAAATTTCCGGCTTGCAAAAATGCGCGCATGCCTGCCTCTATCTTCGCGGCTTCTCGCAAGGCGTGGTGCTGCGCTCCTCCTTTTCGCAGCGTGGGCGAAATCTCGTAGAGATCGCCGTACTCTGCCACCAGTTTGTCCACGTCAGCATCGCTTGCCTGGTTGATTACTTTTACCAGGTCGCCCACACCATATCCGTTTACTGCAT
>JAAURZ010000490.1 GCA_012031955.1 Bacteroidia bacterium | reverse complement strand
CTGATGCCGGAGTCGAAGCCGGAACCCGCATTGGCACCGAAGGCTATTCGCCCCTGGAACAATTCCGAGGCGGCAAAGCTTACCCTGCCAGCGATATCTACAGTCTGGGCGCAACCTGTCTGCACCTGATGACCCAAACTCGCCCAGATAATCTTTACGATCCTTGAATGGACGCTGGACTTGGCGCGAATATTTGCAGAAGGAGAAAGGGGTGGCGGTGAGCGACCAGCTTTCGCACATTTTGGATGGAATGCTGAAGGATTTGGTCAACGATCGCTACCAATCCTCCGACGAAGTGATGCGCGACCTCAACGCCGATTTTTTGGGCATGGGACGCACCTACTTCCCTGACGTGGACCTCACGCGCTTCGACGACAACACAAAGCAGTCGATAGAGGCAAACATCGCGCATGACTTTGCGGAGGGCTTCAAAGGCATCAAAATGCTGCCGCGGTCGGCGCGCTTTGGTGTGTACGTCGCCTACGTCTACTACCTGGCACTGTTCAAAAAATAAAAAACACACCGTCCGAACTTGTGCTTCGTAGTCGCATACGCATACGCAAGCGGCACAAGGCACGCCTGCTGGCCTACTCGTATGTGAAACATCAATTCAACCTGATCTGATGGAGTCCGTAATACTTGTGGACGCTATGGACCGTGAGCTCGGCCTTATGGAAAAGATGCAGGCGCACGAGAAAGGCGTGCTTCATCGCGCTTTCTCCGTGCTCATCTTCAACAGTGCCGGCGAAGTACTGCTGCAAAAACGAGCGGCCAGTAAATACCATAGCGGCGGCCTGTGGACCAACACCTGCTGCAGTCACCCGCAGCCGGGAGAAGACATGATGACGACCGTGCGGCGAAGGCTGCAGTACGAAATGGGCCTGGACGTGGCGCCCCACTTCGCCTATAAGTTCATTTACGAAGCGGCCCTCGACAACGGGTTGTTCGAACATGAGTTGGACCATGTGTTTATCGGAACGCACGACGGCCGCCCGTGGTCAACAGCACCGAGGTGGAGGACTGGAAATACGTGCCGCTGGCGGACGTCCGCACCGACGTAGCCAAATATCCATCCCGGTATACCGCCTGGTTCCGGCTCATTATCAACCATCCTGAATTAGACGCCCTTCTGGTGTAATTTTCTCCTGCCATTCGATACTTATGTTGTGGCTCTTTCGCAAGCCCTTCGTAATTTGATTTTGAAAACACACCCTCATTCACCTTATGAAAACAAGAATGCTACTAATGACCGCCTCGCTGGTGATGGCTGCATACCTCGCGCTGCGCAGGACAAGGACGCTGCCAAAAAGTTGAAAGGCCTCGACGAGGCTGTTGACAAGGTGATGAAGGACTGGAAAGTGCAGGGCCTGGCCGTGGCGGTGGTCAGCAAAGACAAGGTGCTTTACACCAAGGGTTATGGCATGCGCGACCGCGACAAGAAGCTGCCTGTTACAACAGAAACGTTGTTTGCCATAGGCTCGTGCTCGAAAGCGTTTACCGCCGCCTCGGTATGTCTGCTGCAGCAAGACGACAAGCTCGATCTCGACAAGCCGGTGCGCTTGTACCTGCCATCGTTCAAATTGCACGACAGCTATGCGACCGAGAACATGACGCCGCGCGACTTGCTCTGCCACCGTTCCGGACTTCCGCGCCACGACCTCATGTGGTACGGCTCCCCGCTGTCGCGCGAAGAACTTTTCTCGCGCCTCCAGCACCTGGAATTCAACGAACCCTTTCGCGCTAAGTGGCAATATCAGAATCTCATGTTCATGACGGCCGGATACCTGGTAGAAGAAGTGAGCGGCACATCGTGGGAGGATTTCACAAAACAACGCTTGCTCAATCCGCTGCAAATGACATCGACTAATTTTTCTGTAAAGAACTTAAGTTCCGGCAATAACGCCGCGAAAGGATACGGAGAAAAAAACGACGCTGTGGTTGAACTGCCCTACCGCAACATCGACGCCATCGGACCTGCCGGGTCAATCAACAGCAACATCACCGATATGAGTCACTGGGCCATGATGCTGGTAAACGGCGGAAAATACAATGGCAACGAAATACTCAACCCGACAACTGTTGCAGACCTGCAAAGGCCAACCATGGTAACACCTGCGCAAGTGCCGCTGACGAACACCGAGTCTACCTATGGCGCATACGGACTGGGTTGGTTCATCAACACCTACCGCGGTCATGTGCTGGTTCAACATGGCGGCAACATCGACGGCTTTTCGGCAAGCGTTAGCTTTCTTCCTTACGACTCCGTCGGCATTGTGGTACTCACCAACATGAACGGCACGCCGGCACCCAACATCGTGCGCAACATGATTGTCGACCGCATGCTGGGCCTCAACGTGATCGACTTAAACAAGCGTGTACTCGACGAAGTAAAGAAAGCCAGGGAAGCACAAGCCAAGTTAAAGAAAGACGACGACGCTGACCGCGTAAAAGACACCAAGCCTTCTCACGCGCTGGCGGCATACGCCGGCGCCTATGAGCATCCGGCCTACGGCACGATTCGCGTTGCCGTGGACAACGATGGGCTGGTGGCCGACCTGCACGGCCTGATAGCCAAGCTGGGACACTACCACTACGACATTTTCGAGGCCAAAGACAGCGATCTGTTCGAGGGCGCCAAGCTGTCCTTCATTAGCAACAACAGCGGGGAGATCAGCGAACTGCGGATGAGAATTGAACCGGCGCTGAAAGACGCCACTTTCACGCGCAAGCTTGAAGCGATGGAATTGGAGTCGTCTGCCCTGGCTAAATTCGTAGGCGAATATGATTTCGGAGGCCAGATTGCCAAGGTGTTTGTAAAAGGAGAAAACACACTTACGTTGTTTGTACCGGGCCAGCCTGAATACGAGCTGGTGGCCGTAGGCGAAAATGAATTCAAGATTAAAATACTGGAAGGCTTCAAAGTAAAATTCACCCTCGACGGCGACGGCAAGGTGACGTCGCTCGCGTCGATACAACCCAACGGTACATTCACGGCAAAACGAAAATAAATGCAAACAATTCAAAGGAGCCTGTGTTATACAGTTCAGCAACACAGGCTCCTTTGCAAAGCATCGATCTACTTTCGCACTACATTGATCCGGGCACTACCGTATTCTGGTTCCGCCGCGACTTGCGGCTGACCGATAACGCGGCACTATACCATGCCCTGACGGAGCACGACACCGTGCTACCGCTTTTCATCTTCGATCGACACATACTCGGTCAACTAGAAGACTCCTCTGACCGCCGGGTAGACT
>JAAURZ010000489.1 GCA_012031955.1 Bacteroidia bacterium | reverse complement strand
GATTTCGGAGATATCAACAACGACGGTTTCGAAGACTTCATTACGCTCGACATGCTGCCGGAAGACAACTACCGACAAAAGGAATTTTACTGGCCCAATCGCTACGACGTTTACTGGGGCATGGTGAACAACGGACTTCATCACCAGCTCATGCGCAACATGCTTCAGCTCAACAATGGCGACGGCACATTCACCGAGATAGGGCAAATGGCCGGCGTGTCGAACACAGACTGGAGTTGGGCGCCGCTCATCGCCGACTTCGACAACGACGGATGGCAGGACATTTTTATCACGAATGGTTTCAAGCGCAATTTCACAAGCAATGACTTCCTCCGGTACAAAGCCGACCTCGCCCTCAAGGCCCGCGAAGGAAAGACAACCCGGTCGATGCAGGAAATTCTGAAGGACATTCCATCAAACCCTGCGCATAATTATTTTTTTAAAAACAACGGCGATTTGACATTCACCAACATTTCGTCAGACGCCGGGTTTCCCACGGTCACCCTGACCAACGGAGCCGCCTGGGCCGACCTGGATAGTGACGGCGACCTCGACCTCGTGCTTAACAACATCGACCACCCGGTGTCCATCTATCGGAACAATTCAACGGGCCATCAATATTTGAAAGTGACACTAAAGGGCAGCGGCCGCAATACGTTCGGCTTCGGTGCCCGCGTAACGGCCTATATACAGGGCAAACCAGTTACACGCACGATGAGTCCCACGCGGGGCTTCCAATCCAGTGTAGAGCCTGCGTTATTTTTTGGTCTCGGCGACAGGCAATCTGTAGATTCGCTGAGGGTGCAATGGCCATCCGGCTTGACCTGGCAGGACGTCAACGTGATGGCTGGGCAGACAATAACACTTCGTGAAAGCGACGCCACACAAGCGCATGCACGAGGCAGCCGGAAACTGCAGCGCACGTGGATTGCACCGGCGGCCCAAGGCCTTCCATATAATCACACGGAAAATGTATTCAACGACTTCAATGAACAGAATTTGTTATACCGCATGTATTCCAGGGAAGGGCCGGCATTGGCTGTGGCGGATGTGAACGGCGATGGTAAAACAGATCTGTTCATTGGCGGTGCAAAAGGTCAGGCCGGTATTATCCTTGTGCAAGCCGTAGCGTCGTTTCGATCTCGCGTGCAGCAAGCTTTTGACATCGACGCGCCGTCGGAGGATGTCGACGCGCTATTCTTCGACATGGATGGCGACGGCGATCAGGATCTCTACGTGGCCAGTGGCGGTTCGGAGTTTCAGCCCGACGATGCAGCGCTGCAAGACCGGCTTTATCGAAACAACGGCAGCGGCGCGTTTACCAAAGTCGATTTGCCGGAGATGCGCACGAGCACCGGCTGTGTGAGTGCTGCTGACTGGGACAACGATGGCGATATTGACCTTTTTGTTGGCGGCCGCATCGTGCCGGGTGAATATCCCCGAGCCCCGCGCAGCTACCTGCTGCAGAACAATGGACTCGGAGAATTCACAATCGTCACCGCAGAAATCTGTCCGCAACTTGTTCAGCCGGGTATGGTTACCGACGCCGGGTGGACAGACCTGAACGCCGACGGCCTGAGCGACCTCGTGGTAGTGGGAGAGTGGATGCCCATTAAAGTCTTCATCAACGCGAACGGAAAACTTCAAGACCGCACCAGCACCTACGTGCCATTCCCTTCCGAAGGCTGGTGGAATTCCCTGCACGTGGTGGACCTCAACAACGACGGTCGCCCCGACCTTGTAGTCGGCAACGAAGGACACAACAGCCAGATAAAGGCAACGGAACAGCAACCGGTCATTTTGTACGTTGACGACTTTGACAACAACGGCTCCATCGATCCGTTGCTTGAATACTATATTGAGGGCAAGCCTTATCCAGCCGCTACACGCGACGAACTTACCGAACGACTGCCGTCGATGAAGAAAAAATTTCCCGACTACAAATCATACGCCCACGCCACTATGGATGATGTGCTCACACCGGCGCAGCAGCGGTCCGCGACGAAGCTCAGGGCCGTTACACTTGCCACCCTGTGCCTGATCAATGAAGGAAATTCTTTCCGTGCGGTAACGCTTCCGCTCGAAGCACAAGCGTCGCCCGTATACGCCATCGCATCATCCGACATCAACAACGACGGCAACATCGACCTGGTAATGGGCGGCAACAGGATGAGCACCGCGCCGCGCTTCACCAACGGCCGTGGTAATTTCGGCACGGTGCTAACTGGTGATGGATCGGGCATTTTAAATGGATGCCCGCAACTGCTTCAGGATTTAAAGTGTCGGGCGATATGCGCCGGGTGATTGCCTTCGAAAATATGATCATCGTGGCACTCAACAATGAAGTTCCACGCCTCTTCCGGCTCGAAAAACCCGTTCCTTAACCCACTCCCTGTGCTGCAAGGCATGTGTCCGTCCACACCAGTCAATTGTACATATTCATGTACGTCCAGTTGCGTGTCGGCGCTTTGAGCGCATTTTGTGCACCGTGGAGGCTTAACAAAAACAGTATGGATCGGAAACATTTCAACCCGTACCGTTAACGTTAGCGCCAGCACTCCTGAACAATATCGTACCCTTCGGAACGATGCGTCCGCTCTACCTTAGTGCAACCGTTTTCTGAAATATTGTACTGCAAAGCGGTCTTAACCTGAAATAATCTACGCCGGCGAATGAAAGGATGGAATGAATAAATCCGGTGGCGCTGCAACATCGAACTAATTCAAATCAAATAAACCCAAAACAACTACGTATGATGAATAAATTTTACAGGAGAATTTGGATGGCTTCTGTACTGATACTCTGCGTGTGCTCGACGGCCGCCCTGGCTCAGTCGCACACGGTAACGGGTACAGTGAACGATGCCAACAGCCAGGCCATGCCTGGTGTGAACGTGATCCTGAAAGGAACCACAACGGGTACCACTACCGATCTGAACGGCAACTTTGCCATTCAGGCCACGGCCGACGATATCCTGGTGATCTCCTTTATCGGGTACCAGACCCAGGAGATCCGGGTAGGGGAGCAAACCAGGATAGCCGTGCAGTTAACGGAAGACGTGGCCACACTGCAGGAAGTGGTGGTAGTCGGTTACGGAGAAATGCGGCGCGCCGACTTGTCGAGTCGCCCAAACGTCCATCAACTCAGACGCCATCAAGAGCACGGTGAACACCACCATCGACCAAGCCATACAGGGGCGTGCGGCAGGTGTGTACATCACGCAGAACACCGGCCAGCCAGGTGGCGGCATTTCCGTTAACATC
>JAAURZ010000488.1 GCA_012031955.1 Bacteroidia bacterium | reverse complement strand
GGCCGAACGCAAAATGGACGCAGGTAACTAATGACACAGGCGTGGGTGATCCGCGTAAAGCGACTGCAGAAAAAAGGCGCAAAATATTTTGGAGACCTGACGGAAAAAGTGGCCTCGTTCTTTTCAGAAGTGGCAGCAGCCGATTCAAAAAATATGTACGATTACTTTTAGCCCGCCGTTGCCTCGGTGGCCTCACCTTTGGTGATCCAGAAATTGTTGTAGCCCTCTCCGACCTGGATGTTCAGTTTTTGCACAGCAAGCAACTCCAGAATAGACAGGAAGTTGAAGATGAGGGCGATCCTGTTCGGAAACGCGTCAAGTATTTCAGTGAAGGAAAGCCTCGGGCGTTTAAGCACTTCCGCCAGCAAGTAATCCTTCTGACCATCCATGGTATATGGATACTGAATAACCTCGTGCACGGGCTTGTTTTTCTCTGCGTCGAAACGTCGGAGCACTTTTTCGAACACCGTCATCAATTTGAACAATCGACGTCCTGGAGTTCCGCTTCCACATTGGTACTTTCGGCCAATACTTTAAGCTCCTTCAAAATGTTGCCGCGCCTTTCTTTCATCAGCTCAACCTCCTCCATCTTGTGGAAGGTGTCGATAACCGATTTGTATTTCTTGTACTCCAGCAAGTGCTTCACAAGTTCTTCGCGTGGGTCAATTTCGTTGCCCTGCTCGTCAAGTTGGGGGCGCGGCAGCAACATTCTTGACTTAATGCGCATGAGCGTAGCCGCCACCAGTATGAATTCGCTGGCCACCTCTATGTTTAACGAGTCCATGTGATGGATATAATCCAGGAAGTCGGTGGTGATCTTGTAAATGGGAATGTCGTAGATATCAAGCTCGTCGCGCTCAATAAAGAACAACAGAAGGTCGAATGGACCTTCAAAAAGGGGAAGTTTTACCTCGAAATTATCCTGCGTCGTCATCATGCTGGCGCAAAGGTATTATATAAATCCTGAATTGTCAGGGGCTTCATTTTTTTGTCAAATTCATCCCTTTGCAAAAGGCCCGGATTGCGGATTTTCCAGCACGAAATCGCCGGTCCGAAGTTTGGCGGAATGCGAAAACCGTATTCGCGAAAAGCGTTAACTTTGTACGTTTTGTAGTTGATTAATTGCCTTAAACACTTACCTTCAATGGTTGTTTTAAGGCAGAAACCTTTGATAGATGCTGATAACACCCGGTAGGCTGCTGGCCCAGATCGACTCCCCCCAGGACCTGAAGAAACTAGATGCCGTGGAGCTTGTACAGCTCTGTGAAGAACTGCGGCACTTTATTATAGACAACGTGTCGGTGTACGGCGGGCACTTTGGCGCGAGCCTGGGTGTAGTAGAACTAACCGTAGCGCTGCACTACGTCTTCAACACACCCTACGATCAGCTCGTATGGGATGTTGGCCACCAGGCATACGGGCACAAAATACTCACCGGCCTCGCGACGATTTCCATTCCAACCGCCTCTACGGAGGCATTTCCGGTTTCCCGAAAAGGAAGGAAAGCGAGTACGACACTTTCGGCGTCGGGCACTCCTCAACCTCCGTGTCGGCTGCACTGGGCATGGCCTTCGCGTCGCGCTACCGCCGCGACCAGGAGCGTCAGCACATCGCAGTTATAGGCGACGGTGCGCTCACGGGCGGCATCGCATTCGAAGGCCTCAACCACGCAGGCGTTTCGGACACCAACGTGCTCATCATCCTCAACGACAACTGCATGTCGATCGACCCAACGTGGGGGCTTTAAAAGGACTAACCTCACAGACATCACCACGTCGCGCGCGTACAACAAGCTGAAAGACGACGTGTGGAAGATGCTCGGCAAGCTCTCCTCATTCGGAAAAAGCGCGCAGGAAATAGTATCCAAAGTGGAGAACGGCATCAAGTCGACTCTGCTCAGCCAGTCGAACTTCTTCGAATCGCTCAACCTGCGGTACTTCGGCCCCGTCGACGGCCACGATGTGAGCCATCTCGTTACCATTCTCAACGATCTCAAGAATATTAAAGGCCCGAAAATCCTGCATTGCGTAACCGTAAAAGGAAAAGGATACGGACCGGCCGAAAAAGGCAACGCCACCACATGGCACGCGCCAGGCAAGTTCGATAAGATAACAGGGCAGATACACAAAAAAACGCACGACAAACCGCAACCACCCAAGTACCAGGATGTTTTTGGACATACCCTGCTGGAACTGGCCAGGCAAAACGATAAGATCATTGGCGTTACACCGGCAATGCCTTCAGGCTCTTCCATGAACATCATGATGAAAGAGATGCCCGAACGCGCCATCGATGTCGGTATTGCGGAACAACATGCCGTTACGTTTTCGGCAGGACTGGCCACGCAGGGGCTCATTCCGTTTTGTAACATATACAGCAGCTTCATGCAGCGTGCTTACGACCAGGTGATTCACGACGTATGTATCCAAAACCTGCCCGTAAACTTTTTCCTCGATCGCGCAGGGTTTGCAGGCGCCGATGGCCCTACGCACCACGGTGCTTATGACATTGCGTATTTCCGTTGCCTGCCCAATATCATCGTGGCGTCGCCCATGAATGAGGCCGAACTTCGAAACCTCATGTACACCGCGCAACTGCCGCGAAGCGAAGGTGCATTTTCTATCCGGTACCCGCGCGGCCAGGGCGTGATGCCCGAGTGGCGCACGCCGATGGAAGAAATTAAGATTGGCACAGGGCGCATTTTGCAGGAAGGCGACGAACTTGCCATCCTCACCATCGGGCATATAGGAAACTATGCGGCCGAGGCGGCCGAAAGGCTCGCCAAACAAGGCATAAGCGTAGGTCTCTTTGACATGCGCTTTGTGAAACCGCTCGACGAGGCGCTCCTTCACGACGTATTCTCACGCTACAAGAAAGTTCTCACCGTGGAAGACGGTTGCGTTCAGGGTGGCTTTGGCAGCGCGATACTCGAATTCATGGTCGACCATCAATACAACGCCAACGTACGACGGCTCGGTATTCCGGACAGGATCGTTGAACATGGCGAGCAGATAGAACTGCACCAGGAGTGCGGCTTCGACCCTGAAGGTATCGAACGCGCCGTCATCGACATGCTCGAGTCGGTAACCAAACCCGTCTGACATTGTCCCTCGCTCACAGTGCGCAAGGAAAAGGAACGCCATTGCTGCTTGTACATGGATTCCCGATGAACCGTAGCGTGTGGTCCGCTTTCGCAAAACTGCTGGCGACGCATTTTGAAACATACACCATTGATCTGCCAGGCTTCGGTGAGAGCGCGTCCACGCCTGCCCCC
>JAAURZ010000005.1 GCA_012031955.1 Bacteroidia bacterium | reverse complement strand
GTGGAACAAGCATCATTTCGAGCTTTCGGTTTTGGAGAGCCCCTCGGTATAGACCTGCCTAACGAGAAAGGCCGGCATGGTACCCAGTGTGGCGTATTACGACCGTGCCTACGGTGGCCGGCCGTGGAAGTTTTCGAATATCTACTCCATTGCCATCGGTGAAGGAGAAAACCTGGTGGTGCCCCTGCAGATGGCCAGCTTTGCTTCTACGGTTGCCAACCGGGGCTATTACTACACGCCACATCTTGTAAAATCCATCGGCGACTCCGGCGAGCCGCTGCCGGAGTTCAAAGAGATTCACCGAACTACCATCGACTCGACCTATTTTAAGATAGCGGTCGATGCCATGCAGCGTGTGGTGGACTCTGGCACCGGTCAATATCGCGCCAAGCTAACCGACATCGTGGTTTGCGGCAAAACGGGCAGTGTTCAAAATGAACCCCGACCCGATCACTCCGTGTTTATCGCCTTCGCGCCACGCGACAATCCCAAAATTGCCATTTCCGTGTATGTGGAGTTTTCAGGGCAGGGAGCGCGGGCGGCAGCGTCTATCGCCAGTTTAATGATAGAGAAGTATTTGTATGGCGAAACCAAGCGCCCGCATATCGAAGAGTATGTGTTAAGAGGAAAGTTTCTGGATTGAGAAGGGAAGAGCGCATATCGAACAAAATGGATTGGGTGACCGTACTCCTCTATGCCTCTATTGTTTTCCTTGGATGGCTCAACATTTATGCTGTTACCTACGAAGCCAACCAATCGATCTTTGACCTGTCGATCAACTCGGGTCGTCAGCTCATGTTTATACTCGCGTCGGGTGTGCTTATACTCGCCATCCTTATTATCGACATGCGTTTCTATGAGACGTTTGCCTATGTCATCTACGGCGGCGTGCTGCTGTTGCTGCTGCTGGTGCCGGTGATAGGAAAAGAAGTGGGGGGCAACAAAGCCTGGTTGGGCATCGGGTCATTCGGTGTGCAACCTTCGGAGTTTGCAAAATTCGCTACCGCGCTTACGGTCGCCAAATTCATGGGCTCCGTCAATTTCAAAATGGACAGCCTGAAAAACCAGGCGATGCTCTTCGGAATCATCGGCGCGCCGATGTTGCTTATTCTGCTTCAAAAAGATACCGGCACGGCCCTGGTGTTCACCATTTTCACACTTGTTTATTTTCGTGAAGGCATGTCTCCCTTTCTCATTATTGTGGGGGTGTGCGCAGCTTTCATTTTTATTATGACACTGTTAGTTGAAAATCAGCTATACCTGCACGTCTCGATTCTGTTGATGTTGGCGATGCTGATTCTGCTGGGCAAGAAAAAGCTGAAGCGGATTGTACTTCTTACCGTCGGAGCGCTTGCACTTTCGGCTATGATTGAAAGCGTGGACTATATTGTGACCGAAGTGCTAAAGCCCCACCAGCAGAACAGGGTGCGTGCGCTCATCAACCCCAACGCAGACCCGCTCGGCGCAGGCTGGAATGTGACGCAATCAAAAATTGCGATTGGCAGTGGTGGATTTACAGGCAAGGGCTTTTTGAATGGAACACAGACGAAGTTTGATTTTGTGCCCGAGCAAAGCACCGACTTTATTTTCTGTACCATTGGCGAAGAGCATGGGTGGATCGGCAGCGTGCTGGTGATCACACTGTTTGTTACGCTGATGCTTCGCGTGGTGTTTATCGCCGAGCGACAGAAGAGCCGGTTTGCGCGTGTGTATGGCTACGCTGTGGCCTGCATATTTTCTTTCACTTTGCCGTCAACATCGGTATGACCATCGGGTTGTTTCCTGTTATCGGTATTCCGTTGCCTTTCTTCAGCTATGGCGGATCGTCGCTTTTGGGCTTCACGATTCTGCTTTTCATACTGCTGAAACTGGATGCGCATCGCATGCAGGTGTTGCATCGATTTTAGGAGGTTTAGCGATACCAGGACTAAACCGCTGTGCGGAATTGCGTTAATAGTGAAACCTGGCTTGAACTATTCTTACAATTCGTCCGTCATCGGTCCCCTCCACTCTATAGACCACCCGATGTTCGCCGGTTATCCTCCTCGACCAATAGCCTTTTAGGTTTCCCCTCAATGGTTCGGGTTTTCCTTTTCCTTTGAATGGATCTCTTTTGATTTCTTTAATTAATTCATTGATCTTTTCCACCACATCCCAATCCTTCTCTTGCCAATAAACATAATCGTCCCATGCGTGATCGGTAAATGCGACCAGCATGACTATTTTTTCTTCTTAGTTTTGGTCTGCGATTTTCTGAGCGTCCTTTTTGACTCTTCAGCCAGTTCTCTTGTCGTCACTTTGCCGCTCTTGTCTTGCGCAATACTCTCGATTAACCTCGCTGTATTTTTCGATGTTGAAAGCAGGTGAGACGTTTCTTCCATTGAGTTGAATTGCTCTAGCGTGAGCACAACAAAATATCTTTTCTTCGGTCCGGAGAGAACCAAAATATCCTGATCATCCTGGATTTCCTTCAGTCGTTCCTTCATTCGGGAGCGAAAGTCTGTAATTGTCGCTGTTTTCATGACCTAAATTATCGCACAATGATAACCATGATTCCGAGAATTTGTTTCAAATTAATGTACAATTTTACGTACAATTTGCCGGAGCATGGATTACGCGCAAATGCGGGGCTTATTACTCCTGAATCAGCAGCGACAGCGCCAGTTCAAATCCTGGCAATATGGGTGAGGCAGAAAGGGTTTGACTGAAAGAGTTGACGGTCACCATGGCGCCGTCAGGATGGTAAATGTAAGCTTTCTGGTCTGCAGGGTCGATCAGCCAGGCGAGTCTGCAGCCATTCCGGATCCATTGGTCCATCTTGTTCATTTGCTGCGTAATGCTGTCGGATGCCGAACGAATTTCAATGACAAAGTCAGGTGTTATCGGAGGAAATTTCTGTTGCTCTTGCGCCGAGAGCCGACGCCACTTCTCAATCGATACAAACGCGGCATCGGGTCCAAGTACCGAATTGTCAGGCAACTTGAAGGCGGCAGTTGCATCAAACAAGATTCCCGCATTGCGATGGAGTAGGTACCACTGATACAACTCTCCATTGATAATAAAATGTATGCTGCTGGTTCTCCCTCCGACCGGTGACATAATTACAAGCTCGCCCTTTTGATTTCGCTCGATTCTCAGGTCACGGTTCGCCTGACAAAACTCAAAGAGTTCGTCGTCGGTGAACCGAGTTTGAGGGGTAAACTTGAGCACTACCGTTTCCATGTAAGTAAAGGTAACAATTGCTGCGCCGAGGCAGTCAACCGGGCGACAGAATTTTTTTTGTGATGAATAATGTGATGAACCTATGCAAACGGAACGCGCAATGTGAAGCAATCTTGCAGCTATTCTGCTATGTCAGGAGAACCGCTTCTCAACCATTTCCATAAACTCATGGAACTCTTCGCTTTCCCGATCCCACTCTTCGTAGTTGTCCTCCAGGTACCTCAGGGCTGCGTTGATGGTTTCAAGCCGGTCAATGTCGTCCACCGCTTTGCTGAAAAGTTCGAAGTCGCCGTGAAACAGCACCTTGGTGAACATGAACTTTTGGTTGATAGTGAGGCTGTCTTTAATTTTTCCTATTCGCTTGAAATTGTCGGCCAGAGTCGGTCGCTGGCTGTTTAGTTTTTCATTTACGGTGGACGTTTTGTTCACTTGTGCCTCGTTAATCGTAGGCGATGTTTCGGTCTTGGGCTGCGGTGCGGGTGCCTTCTTGACTTCATCGCGCGGTTGTACCTTGGGCTCGTAGAAGTGCTCGATGTTGAGCGGCACGCGCGCCGAAAAAGAATCGAGGTATCCCTCCACATCTTCGGGGGTAAAGCTGAGTTCTTCCAGTATTTGGTCCAGCATGCCAAATGCTTCGTTGCCTTGAATCTGCTTTACGTCCTTTGCGTCCAGTCTCTCAAGCAATTTTTCCAGCGGGGCTTTGTTGATCCTAAGATATTTCAATTGTTCTCTGAATGTGTCGGTGGTCAGAGGGCCGCGATCATCGCTGATGAGATCCGAAAAGAAATCGTAAGGATCAAGTACCAGCAGCATGGTTTGAAATGTGGCCTGCTTCAGCAACGGCGAAAAATTTTCTTTCGACACGGAGATGTTGTTCGATAGGATGCTCATCAGGTTGTCGAGCGCCTCCTTCACTTCCGGGTGGTCATAGTTGAAATAAGGACTCTTGATTTTTGCGGTCTCCGTTTTCCACGCCTTAAAGACTTCATGCAGTACGAAGAAATTAATTTGTTTGATGTTGCACAGCGAAAGAATGTCTTGCCCGCTAATGTGCGTACGGGAGGAAAAGTATCCGTCCATCACCTCATTGGCATAGGCATTACAATAACTTTCGACGGCAGTCAGGTTAATTTTTTCGTCCATAAGCGAATTCGTAACTTTTGGGTTTACCACCGGGGTATAAAGTTAATTTTTATCCGATAATGTCAACAATACAAACCGGATAACCAATGGTAATAACGAGCAGATGTGCAAAATCGTGATTCAAAACCTTGGCAATAAATCACTGATCGTCCGGCCAGGTTCCAAATCCCTGCTCCATCACGTTTTGAGTGCATCGATAGACTGGCTCCATTCCTGCGGAGGCAAGGGCAACTGCACTACCTGCAAGGCCGTGGTGGTTCATGAGGCTGCCAACCTCGGCCCGCTCACCGCCGTCGAACAGCAATACCGGCAGCGCGGATGGCTGAGTGACCAGGAGCGGCTTGCCTGCCAGGCTGTGGTCAATGGCGACGTGGTGGTGAGGGTGCCCGAAGACACAAAGCTCGGACACGTGTTGTATACTGACTAAACTAAAACCCGGAGGCTAGGTGTAGTCTGCAAACTCTGTTAATTTTAAGCCATGTTTATTGAACCCCACCTGGGAGGCAAACGCCACCAAGACCGGGCCGGATGGATCGAAGTCATCTGCGGATGCATGTTTTCAGGTAAGACAGAAGAACTCATCCGCCGCCTCAACCGCGCACTTATTGCCAAACAGCGCGTAGAGATATTCAAACCCAGTGTCGACAAGCGGTATCACGAGCAGCAGATTGTGTCTCACAATGAAACAGCCATCCGCTCCACGCCGGTCGACTTTGCCAATGACGTGATCCTGCTGGCGGGCAACTGCGACGTGGTGGGCATTGACGAAGCGCAGTTTTTTGATAAAGATATTGTCGACGTTTGCAACACACTTGCCAACAACGGCAAGCGCGTAATCGTGGCGGGCCTCGACATGGATTTTGAAGGAAAACCTTTTGGACCCATGCCCTACCTGCTGGCCGTGGCAGAATTTGTTACTAAAGTGCATGCCATCTGCGTACAAACAGGCGAGCTTGCATCGTTCTCCTACCGCCTCAGTTCAAACGACAGGCAAGTAATGTTAGGCGAAAAAAACACCTACGAGGCCCGTAGCAGAAAAGCATTTTTTGACGGCATGAAAAAAAGAAAATGACAAGGCTGGCGCGCATATCATGCTGTCTGTTCATGTGCCTGCACACGGCCGGCGCGTTTGCGCAATACGACATCCCGATCGGAGCATGGCGGATGCACATTTCCTACAACACCATCAAAGCCATAGCCATCGATGATGCCGTATACGCCGCGGCACCCAACGGCATAATGGTGCTCGACAAGGACGACCGCAGCCTCATTCAAACCTATTCCAAAATAAACGGCCTCAGCGCGCAAGGCATCCGCTACCTGGCGGCTGACCCCGCTTCGCACCGGCTGCTGGTAGTGTACGACGATGCAAATCTTGATGTGATTACCGATAGTGAGGTGGTCAATTTCGACAGGCTTAAAACCGCCGCCATCAGCGGATCAAGGGCAATCAACCACGTGATGATTTACAACGGCCTCGCCTACCTCGCGGCCGACTATGGCGTGGTGGTGTTTGATGTGGCGAAAGGGGAAGTGAAAGAAACATGGCGCGACCTCGGCGCATCCGGCGAAACGCTGGCGACGTACCAAACCGTATTGAATGGCGACAGCCTGATGGTGGCCACCGCCAATGGCGTGATTGCCGGGAAGCTGACTGACAACCTGCTCGACTTCAACAACTGGAAGCGCTACAATACAGGCGCCTTTGTCGGCGTGGTGAGCGGCATTGTGCGGGTGGTCGACAAAGTGTACGCTGCTGTCGACGGAGGCGGCTTGTATCGGTATGACAATGGTACGTGGACCTTACTGTCTTTCTTGCAAGGTGTCGACTTTGACGCAATCAACGCATCGGACGAATGGATGCTGGTCATCGAAAATGGCAACCTGTGGCGGTCCGACGGCAACGTGGCAAATGAGATAGTTGGCGAACACATCGCCGCGCCGTTGTTTGCAGCGGAGGAAAGCAATACGATTTGGGTGGGCGACGCCACTCAGGGGCTAGTAGCATACCAAGGCGGCATCACAAGTCAGTATCTGCCCAACGGGCCGCACACCAACGCCGGCTGGAAACTCAAGTACGGCCTTGGCCAAATGTATGCCCTGTCTGGCGGCTACAACAGCACCATGCAACCGTTATCGCGGCCTGGCACCCTCGACGTGTGCGAGCAAGGTGCGTGGCGAACAGAAACATCTGCGGCTACTGATCTGACGGACCTTGATTTTGCCATCGGCTCGGACAAAACTTATTTCGTGGCATCGATGGGGTATGGCGTTGAACAGCGCGACAACACCGGCAGTGTACAATTCTTCAACGACAGCAATAGCCCGCTCGTAAATCTCTCGCCCGGCTACAACGTGCGAGTGGCAGCAATAGAGGCCGCTGCAAGCGGGCTATGGGTGGCTAACACGGGCGCAGTTGCGCCGCTGCATGTGTACCAGGGAACCGCAGGCTGGAAGTCATTCAACCTGGGGTCAGCCTTGCCGCGCTCCACGGTGGATATGCGGGTGGATTTCAGCAACAACGTGTGGATGGTTATAAACCCTGCCCAAGGTGGCGGCATGTGGGTAGTCGATGGCGACAACGCCGACGAAGCCTACCTGACGGATCAGGCCGGCGCCGGTGGCCTTCCCAGCAAGTCGGTGCGCTCCATTGCCGTCGACCGTGACGGCCTTATATGGGTGGGCACCGACAAAGGAGTTGCCTATTTTACATCCGATGTGTTTGGTACTGTAAACGCGATCAGGCCCATCTTCGACAACAGGTACCTGCTTACCGACGAAAAAGTGACCGCCATAAAAGTTGATGCGGGCAACCGGAAGTGGATCGGCACGGAACATGGAGTCTGGTTGTTTAATCCAACCGGTGAAGAACAGATTTATAATTTCACATCCGAAAATAGTCCGCTGTTATCGGATGTGATCAGGGATATTGAAATAGATGAGAAAACAGGTGAAGTATTTTTCTCCACTGACAAAGGAATTGTTTCCTTCCGCGGAACGGCCACTGCCGGTGCCGACAACTTTGACGAGGCGAAAATTTTCCCGAACCCCGTCACGCGCGCGTTTTCCGGACTGGTTGGCATAACGGGCCTGGCAACGGATGCCACCGTGAAGATCACCGATGTGAGCGGCCGCATGATATGGCAGACTTACGCCAACGGGGGCACTGCCACATGGAACCTGCTCGACAACGCCGGCCGCCGCGCCACCACTGGCGTCTACCTGGTTTTCGCAGCCACGGCAGACGGCTCGGAGCGATTTGTAGGAAAAATCGCCGTAGTCGACTAACACATGCTCAGTAAAACGCGCGGCATCGTTTTCAGATTCGTTCGCTACGGCGACACGTCCATCATTGTCAATATCTTCACCGAAGTACACGGCATGCAGGCGTACATTGTAAATGGCGTGCGCAGCAAAACGGGCAAAGGCAGAATCGCACTCTTTCAGCCGCTCACCCTGCTCGATATGGTGGTGTACCACCGGCATCAGGCCAACATCAACCGGATCAAAGAGGTGAAGTGTTACTACCCTTATCATTCGATTCCCATCGACATAAGAAAGTCTTCGATAGCGATCTTTCTCAACGAGATGTTGAACAAGACTGTGAAGGAAGAGTCGCAGACCGACAGCCTGTTCGAGTTCCTTTCGTCGTCACTCGAAATGCTTGATCGCATGCAGGATCATTTTGAAAATTTTCACCTGGTATTTCTGTTCAAGCTAAGTCGGTACCTCGGCTTTGGCGCACATAATGTAAACGAAGTGCTGGGGCCGCGCATGGCGTCGCCGGCGGAAGAGAAACTACTTGAGCAGCTTATTCAATCCGACTACGCCGCTCCAATTGAAGTAAGCAGCGCCCAGCGGCGGGTGTTGCTGGAATTGGTGCTTAAATTCTACGCCGACCACCTCGATTCGCTGGGTGAGATCAAATCCGTACAAGTGTTGAAAGAAGTACTCGGCTAGCCTGGCCACACCTCGGCGCGCACCACGGCTACAATCGGAATGACGCCATAAACGTGGGGGAATAATTCGCCGCCCGTTGATGCTTCATATTTTATTGGCGCCAGCAACTTGCTCGTGTCGATATGCAATACCACCAACGCCTCACCCGGTTTGAAATACCGTTCAATCACACCGGCGACCTGGCGGTGCGTGCTGCAGTGAATGAAGCCTTCCGTAAGCAAGGTGTCTCCTTCATATTCGGCAAGGTGTTTCACTTGCTCCCACTCGGCCTGCCGCATTACATGGTATATCACAGCGACTTGTAGTCTTCGCGCACCGGGTAGAACACGTCAATCACCTGGCAATCTGTGATGGCCGTTGCTTTGTGTGGCACATGACCGGGAATGGTGGCGCACATGCCGGGTTTCAAAACCTTGACCTCGCCACCTACGGTGAGTTCCAATTCGCCTGCTACAACATTCACAACCATTTCGTGCACGTGATCATGTAAAGGAATGGACGCGCCTTTACGAATATCCCAATGTGCGATGGAGATGTTGTCGGTGTGGATGAACTTGCCGTGGAATCCGGGAGCGATTTCCCTGGAGGGTTGTGTGTTGAGGTCGATGAACGCCATGATGTCGGATGATTTGGGTTGGAATATCACCCGAAGATAACAGATACTGCCACCGAACCGATAACAACGACGCTGATAATTGCGAGCGCAACCAGTCTTTTGACAATATCACTTCGGCGTTCGAGTTGCGCGGCCCCTTCTAATTTCGTCCAACTCCCCGGGCGTCGCCCTTACCGTGTCTGCGGGCGACTGGTTGCCGATCTTGCAGGTTCCACAATCAGCATCGCGATCAAATTTTACTTTTCTTGTTTCCCTTCAGGAGATCACGATTCCGCTGCATGGAATCGTTCATTTCTTTGAGTGCGCCGAATCCTAATGACATACAACCGGGTTATTTCGGTTGCATACCGCACCCGTATAATGGTAAATGCTCAAACTTCGAGGCGGAAGCCGACGCCGTGGTAGTTCACGATCTGCACCGACGGATCGTGCTTGAGGTACTTGCGCAGCTTGGAAATAAATACATCCATGCTGCGGCCCATAAAATAATCGTCGTTGCCCCACACCTGGTTCAATATTTCTTCCCGCTTCAGCACGCGGTCGCGGTTTTCAAACAGCAGCTTCAGCACCTCAGCCTCTTTCGACGTGAGTGTTTTTTCTTCGGCGTTATGACGCAGCGTGAGCTTGGGAAAGTCAAACTCAAATTCGCCAAGCCTGTATACCATGCCGGGCTCACGCAAGGGAATGCTGCGCCGCAACCATACTTCTATTCTGCAATACAGTTCTTCGAGGCTGAATGGCTTGGTGATGTAGTCGTCGGCGCCACTCTCGAAGCCCTGAAGCTTGTCCTCCATCATCGACTTGGCGGTGAGAAAGAGGATGGGCACATCCTGGTTTTTCGCCCGAATGCTCCTTGCCAGGGTGAAACCGTCCTTACGGGGGAGCATTACGTCGAGTATGCACAAGTGGAAGTGCCCATGCAGAAATGCTTGTTCGGCAGTGTCGCCATCGTGGTAGAGGCTCACATCAAAACCTTTCAGCTTCAGATTGTCCTGAATTACGAAGGCCAGGTTTGGGTCGTCTTCCACCAGCAGGATCTTGGGGTCTGTCGTCATAGACTTTGGTTAAGCGGCAGTGACAGGGTGAACATGCAGCCGTGGCCGAGTTGGCTTTGCAGGGATATTTTTCCGCCGTGATTTTCCACAATACCTTTTACATAGTTAAGTCCGAGGCCAAAGCCTTTCACGTCGTGCACGTTGCCCGTGGGCACGCGGTAAAACTTTTGAAATATACGCCGGTGGTTTTCCGGTGCTATGCCAATGCCGTTGTCACTCACTGTAACGACCAGGTGCGTGGCTGTGTTTTGTGTGTTGATATGTATTTCGGGCGCCTTGGTGCAATACTTCAGCGCATTGTCGAGCAGGTTGTAAAATACGTTGGTGAGGTGGAGCTTGTCCGCCGCCAGCACATGCTGCAATGCATCCAGTTGGCATTGGATCGGCGCCTTGTGATTGTGCAGGCCCATGGTGACGCTGCGTATCGATTCCCGTATGATGTCGTGCACATCTACCAGCTCTTTGCGCAAGCCATAATCTTCCTTGTCGAGCTTGGCCATTTGCAACACGCGCTCCACCTGCTGCTTAAGCCGGTTGTTTTCTTTTTCGATAATGCTTGTGTAGTTGAGCAGCCGCTCAGGCTGGCGCACAATGTCGGGGTCTTTCAGCACTTCGGTGGACACGGCAATGGTGGAGATAGGTGTCTTGAACTCGTGCGTCATGTTGTTGATGAAGTCCTTTTGAATTTCAGAAAGCCTTTTCTGTTTGAGGATGACGAACAGGGTGTAGCTGAAAACAGAATCACCAGCAAAAGCACCGCCGATGAGAATGACCAGATGCCCATCTGGTTGATGATATGTGCTTCACGATAGGGAAACTGCACGCCGAAATAGTAGCCTTGTGTCGACCATTTCGGTAAGCTCTTGGTGCCCTGCTGGTCGCGCGAAGTTTGCAGCGGCACATAGTCGCCGTATACCATCTTCTCGTGGGTGCAATCGTAGATGCCATACTCGAAATCCGCCTTGATGTTGCGCCGCTCAAACTCCGAGGTGAGCAGAAACTCCAGCAGGGTTGCGTCCACTTCGCTGTTAACCATTACCACAAAGTAGTTGGTAGAAACCTGCTTCACCGGGTTGATTGCCGGCGATGGTGTTTTGTTGATGTCGAATATCTGGTGGGCAACATTGTACAATGCCGTATTTACCGTTCTTTCAAACTCGGCCTCCTTCAGGTCGAAGGCGCGGCGAACCCAATAAATCTGTGTGATGGTAATACCGGCGATGCACAACACCGCCAAAATAACAATCACACGGATGGTTGAATTCTTCATGATCGGTCAATTTCGCCGAAAGGCACCCAACAGCCATTTCGGCATGATAAAATTACAACAAAGATTGGTGGACAACCACTCTTTAACATCTCTTTAACAAGCATTAGAAAGTCGTTAACAGCGCTTTTCAGGTTGTTGCAGCACCTTTGTTATATCGAATTCGATTCAATTATTTCCAACACAAAAGACTACACTATTATGAAAAAGAAAATTCTCCTTTCCGCGTTGGCACTCGCATTTATTGGCGTTGCATTCGGCCAGCGTATCGCCATGAACAGCATCGTGCCGGCATTCGCCCACGCAGTCGAAGCCCTTACGTGGAACGAAACAACACACGACTTCGGACAAATCAAGAAGGGCACCCCCGTGTCGCACGAATTTACCTTCACGAATAATGGCAACAGCCCGCTGGTGATCTCGTCAGTAAAAGCATCGTGCGGATGCACTGTAGCCGACTACTCGAAAGAACCGGTGCAGCCGGGCGAAAAGGGTTTTGTGAAAGCTACTTTCAATGCTGCAAACCCGGGCGTGTTTACCAAAACGATTACCGTAAACGCCAACACCGACGATGGTGCGGTGGTACTCAATATAAAAGGCGAAGTGGTAGAATAGAGAAAGTCAGTGTACCAGTCCGCAGAGGCAGCGTTCATCCGGATGCTGCCTTTTTGTATTCCCGCTTTCCGCCAACGTATGAGGTATTTGCAATTTTTCATTTTTTGAAATGGCCGCCGTGTTCTTTGAAACATTTGCAGAAAATGCGGATTCTGTTGAATACCTATTCGATATTAATAACTTTGCCTGAATCTTTACCCAAGGCATGTCCAACGTATCCAGCACATATGATCAGGCGGTTTCTACCCGCTACCATATCTATAACAGTTTGTTCCTGAACCTGCCCTACAAGGGCATTTATCGTACCGGTACGCTGTTGCCAATGCTGCAGCAGCAGTGCGAAATGGGTTTCGACCAGGGCAAAGACCCGAAGGCCATCATGGCTAAATTCTTTAAGGACTACACGCCGAAGGCATCGCGCGAGGAACAACTGGACCTGCTGTTTCGGATGATACAATATGCCGAACGCCAGGTGGTACTCTTCGATTCGGTGGAGGACGCCGCGTTCGAAGAAGTGAACGACCTCAAAGGCAAGGGCACCATTTCGGCATTGCTGCTGCGCGCGCAGTCAGAGAACACGATGGAAGCACTGCGCAAAAACTGGAAGCATTCAGCGTGCGCATCGTGCTTACCGCGCATCCTACCCAATTTTACCCGGGCAACGTGCTGGCGATCCTGAACGACCTGGAGCTGTCCATCCGCGACAGCCACCTTGAACACATCAACCTGTTGCTGCGGCAGCTCGGTAAAACGGCGTTCATTAACAAGCAGAAGCCAACACCCTACGACGAGGCCGTGAGCCTCGGTTGGTTTTTGGAAAATGTTTTTTATCAGGTAATTCCCGACATCATCATCAAGTTTCAGGAAGGATTGAGGATCGACCCGGAAACGTGGAAGAACAACGAGCTTATCAAAATCGGTTTCTGGCCTGGCGGCGATCGCGACGGCAACCCCTTCGTGACACACGACGTCACGTACAAGGTAGCGCAGCATTTGCGCGGTATCATACTCAAATGCTATCACCGCGACCTGCGCATTTTGCGACGCCGGCTCACGTTCAAAAACGTAGACACCATTATGATCAGGGCCGAACGCAAGGTGTATGGCATCGCCTACGGCCTGCCCGCCATGGAGTCTTACAACAATGCCGATGAGCTGCTGGCCGACCTCATGAAGGCGCGTACCACCCTCATTAAAGAACACGATGGATTGTTTCTCAACTTGTCTGGAGCATTCATACTGAAGGTCCGAATCTTCGGGTTCAACTTTGCGAGCATGGATGTACGGCAGGATAGCCGCAAGCACATTTATGTGTGGGAGGCCATACTGAAGCAATTAAGTTCCAAAAACAAAAAACTTGAAAATTTCGAAGCGCTCGATGAACAGGCCAAGATCGATACGCTGCTCGGATTGAAGTTTAAACCGCAGTCGATGAAGTTTGACGACGAATTTGTGATCGAATTGATCGAGACCGTCAAAAGTATCGGCGACATACAAAAACTGAATGGCGAGGATGGCTGCCATCGCTACGTGATCAGCAACTGCCAATCGGCGGTAGATGTGATTCGTGTGTTTCAACTCTCGAAACTTGTACTCGCAAGCGATGGCGACATGCCGCTGGACATAGTGCCGTTGTTTGAGACGATCGAAGACCTCATGCAGGCGCCTGAGGTGATGGATGCCCTATACGCGATACCAGCTTACCGCAAGCATCTGGAACAACGCGGAGGCAAGCAAACCATCATGCTGGGCTTCTCCGACGGCACAAAAGACGGCGGATACCTGCGCGCAAACTGGTCGATTTACCGCGCCAAGGAAAACCTCACCAAAATCACGCGCGACCACGGATTCACTGCCGTTTTCTTCGACGGCAGGGGAGGGCCGCCGGCCCGCGGCGGAGGCAATACGCACGACTTCTATGCGTCGCTGGGAGAAACCATAGAAGACCGCGAAGTGCAAATAACCATACAAGGCCAAACCATCAGTTCCAACTTCGGCAAGCCCGTGTCGTGCAAGTACAACCTGGAACAACTGCTTTCGGCCGGCCTCGAGAACGATGTGTTCAGAAGTCCCGACAACCAGTTGGACGACGGTGAGCACGCGCTGATGGAATTGCTGGCCACCGAAGGCCACAAGGCATACCTGGCACTGAAGAACCACCCCAAGTTTGTGCCCTACCTCGAGAAGGTAACACCACTTACTTACTTTGGCGATACCAACATCGGGTCGCGGCCGGTGAAGCGCAATGCCGGCGAAGGTCTCAAGTTTGAAGATCTGCGCGCTATCCCCTTTGTGGGTTCGTGGGCGCAAATGAAGCAGAACATTCCCGGCTTTTACGGCGTCGGCACTGCGCTAAAGGAAATGCAGCGCAAGGGAAAGATGAAGGAAGTGAAAGCGTTGTACAAGAACTCGCTCTTCTTCCGCACGCTGCTGAGCAACAGTATGATGTCGCTTACAAAAACATTCTATCCCGCCACAGCCTACCTGTCGAAGGACAAAGAGTTTAAGGATTTTTGGAAGATGATGTACAACGAGTACAAACTTTCGATGACGCTGATACTTGAAGTGTCGGGCCTGCATGAGTTGATGGAGAACAACCCCGTGAACAGAGACTCGGTGAAATTGCGCGAACGCATTGTACTGCCGCTAATTACCATACAGCAGTTTGCGCTGCAGCACCTGCGTGACCTTAACGCTAAAGAAAAGCCCTACGAGAGCCAATATCGCAAACTGGTGCTGCGCTGCATGTTTGGCATCATCAACGCCGCCCGCAATTCGGCTTAGCATCTAGTAGTATTTCAATACTATAATCGGACAATTTTCGGTTGTCGTATTGAAATATTGCATTTGCTGGAATGTACATACGATCGCATATTGTTGGTTTGACTCGTCAGTCCCACTCTCAAAAAAGTAAAGTACAAAGTAGATACAGGTAGCCTCTAGCGCTAAGCCGCATTGAATTTTATCGTCATGATTTCTTTTACGACACTCCCTCGTATATTCTCCTCTGATGATCCATAAACTCATTCGCATGCTTAATGACAATCCGTGTTGAAAATAAGCAAAAATGAAAATTGTTTCATTGCTCTATGTTGAGCATATCTTGTTTCGAATTATCTTATTGCTGTTTCGCTAGCAATTGGCGTAACCTTGAACTGTCAACATATATCGATGAGTCACATCAACATCAGAAGAGTTATTTGTGCATATAGTGTACACAGTGATTCGCTGCACTCGGTGCATGACATTAGCCACATACCTGTCGACCAACTCAAGGCCATACTGATTTCCAAAGCTGAAGACAAATCCCTGCTGGACAGGTATCCCGTGGATGAAGGTCAGTACCTATCCATCGTGCAGTTAATGCCAGAAGCAGCAAAGCCCGAGCTAGACCTGACCTATGTCGAACTTTTTTTACGAGTGCTTCATTGAGCCATTCACAACGGGATTACAACGCAGCTAGTAACACTTTCTCCGCAGGCACTTGCCGTCAGGGAAAAATCAAGTAGCGTTACG
>JAAURZ010000487.1 GCA_012031955.1 Bacteroidia bacterium | reverse complement strand
CGGGCAACGCGTCCATAAATTGATCGACCCCCAGGTTGCGCATCGGCTCCGGCACGAGGTTCTCCACATTCACGTCGCCAAGTTCCAACGCCACACCCGTCTCGCGCGCGAGTATCAAAATCTTGCGCGCCACGTCCATGCCATTCAGGTCGTCGCGCGGATCGGGTTCGGTGTATCCTTTTTCCCGGGCTTCCTTCACCACATGGCTGAACCGCATACCCGGTGCGAACGAACTGAATATGAAGTTGAGCGTACCGCTGAGCACTGCTTCAATGCGTCGCACTTTGTCGCCGCTCAGCAACAGGTCGTTGAGGGTGTTGATGACAGGCAGGCCGGCGCCCACATTCGTTTCATAGAAAAATCTCACGCCGCGCTTGAAGGCCGTTGTGCGCAAGTGCTTGTACTTCTCAAGCGTGCCAGAGTTGGCCCGCTTGTTGGGTGTTACGATTGAAATGTTGGCAGCAAGAATAGACGCGTAGTAGTTGGTGACTTCCTCGCTTGCCGTGCAGTCGATGAAAATGCTGTTGGGCATATTGAGGCTGTTCATACGCTCTACAAACGCGCTCATCTCCATCGGTTCTCCTTCACGCTGCAGTTGTTCTATGCCATTGGTGAATGCGATACCGTCTTCTGCGAACAACATCTTCTTGCTGTTGGCCACCGCCACCACATTCATCTCAAGCAGGTTTTCTTCCGACAGTTTCACATACTGTTCGTCCATCATTTTCATCAGCTCCTTTCCAATAAGTCCCACGCCGACGAGGAACAGGTTGAGCACTTTTTTGTCGGACAGAAAGAAAGCTTCGTGCAGGGCGTTGAGTGCTTTGCCTACATCGGCTTGTTTGATTACGGCGGATATGTTGAGTTCCGAAGACCCTTGCGCGATGGCGCTCACGTTCACGCCATTTCTGCCAAGGCTGTTGAACATTCGTCCCGAAGTACCCGGGTTGTGCTTCATCCCTTCGCCTACCACCGCCACGATGGCGAGTTCGTCTTCAATCAGCACGTGGTCCATCTCTTCATTCCGGATCTCGTACTGAAATTCTTTTTCTATCGCGGCCTTTGCTTTGGCTGCATGCGACGACTCAATGCCAAAACAGATTGAATGTTCCGACGACGCCTGGCTAATGAGGATTACATTGATGCGCTCACGCGCAAGTGTACCGAACAACCGCATGGAGATACCCACGACGCCAACGAGGCCACTGCCCTGTACGCTCAGAAGGCTTATGTGGTTCATTGACGAGATGCCCTTTATCAGTTTTCCATTCGTTGATGCGGCGCGAATCACCGTTCCGGTAAAGCTGGGATTAAACGTATTCCTGATCCAGATAGGTATCTTATTCGCCATGGCCGGCTGCATGGTTGCGGGGAATACCACCTTCGCTCCGAAGTGCGACAGTTCCATCGCTTCTTCGTAGCTCAACTGCGGCACAGTGAATGCCTTCTTCACCCTGCGCGGGTCGGCGGTCATCATACCGTCCACATCCGTCCATATTTCAAGGTCTGTAGCCGACAGGGCGCCGGCGAGTATGGCGGCAGTGTAATCGGAACCGCTCCGGCCAAGGGTGGTGGTTTCGCCGGTCTCGGCAGTACCTATGAAACCGGTGACGATTTGCAGCGACTTGCTCTCTGCAAAGTGTTGCCTCATGGCCGCATTGGTCACCGCAAAGTTGACGCGCGCGTTGCCGAATTGGTTGTCGGTGCGTACCAGGACGCGCGCATCCAGAAAGGCAGCGTCGACGCCGCTTGCTTTAAACGCTTCGGCAATGATGTAGGCCGACAGGCGCTCGCCAAAGCTCATGATATAGTCAAGGGTGCGTGCGGTTCGCTCCTTCACAAGAAACACACCGTGCAACACGTCTTCAAGCTCGTTCATGGTGTACTTGACGCTTGCAAGAATACTGCTTTGCGCCTGCACGCCGATGAGCGCGCGCACGGCATCAAGGTGCCGGCGCTCGACCTGGGCCAGTAGTGTTTTGTAGTTCAAGTCGCCGCTTAGCGCAAGTTCGCTCAGGCGAATCAGTTCGTCTGTGATGCCGCCAAAAGCAGAGAACACGACGGCGATGTCGCTTTTTTCAGACTTTACAATATCGATGACCGACTTTATGCGTTCGGGAGTCGCAACCGACGACCCTCCGAATTTGAGGATTTTCATTTTGATGTATTTAATTTCTAAGGTCAAGTGGAATATCCGTGCACACCATACCTTGCATCGGACAAGCACGCCCAAGGGACATTTCGTGGAACGAACCTTACGATGCTATACTGGAGACACACAGGTCGCGAGGGCTTACTATAAGCCAGGGCACGCGATTATATGGAGGCATATGCGGGAGCTACCCCGTAATGGTGGTGATGGTAATGGTAGGGAATGTAAAAGCCACCACAGGCATTGCCGGGAGCAACGCAAATGTGCGACAGGGATGGTGTGCTGGCTTCATGAGGAACCGAAATAATGAAATCATCCAGTGGTTTGCAAAGTATTTTTCAGATTTTTGTGCGCTGCTCTGCTTACTAACATTTAGTAGCTGCATGCTAACGATTGCAATTCAATGGCGCTAAAAAAGAAGAAACGACCTTCGGAGTCGTTGGTCAGCATGACCGAACTTGTATTACCCAACGACACCAATACGTTGAATAACCTGATGGGTGGGAAACTGATGCACTGGATGGACATTGTATCGGCCATTGCCGCTCAAAAGCATTCCAACCGCATCGTGGTAACAGCGAGCGTCGACAATATTTCATTCAAGCATGCCATCCAACTCGGCAATGTGGTAACGCTGAAAGCCAAAGTGACGCGCGCCTTCAACTCCTCCATGGAAGTACGCATCGATGTAGAAGCGGAGGATGTGCCCGCCAGTAAGAAATTCGAGAGCAACAGCGCATTCTTCACATTTGTAGCCGTGGACCAAAGTGGCCGGCCCATCGACGTGCCGGAGGTGGAACCCGAAACCGAAGAAGAAAAAGCTTTGTACGACGGCGCACTGCGACGACGGCAACTGCGGCTGATACTTGCCGGAAGGATGAAGCCCTCGGAGGCAAACGAACTTAAATCCATTTTTGACATCAAGTAACAATGAGCGCCTCCGCAAAATATCTGTATGAAGAAGAACTGTACAGCACTCAACTGGGCACCCTGGTGATATTATCCCAACCATGGTCCGACTTACAGGACGATAGACAAGGCCCTGCTGGCCAAAATTCTGAGTTCAGTAAAATTGTCGCTCGACGCTGTGAAGGTAGTGTCGCAGGCGCATGTAGACTTCCAGACGTT
>JAAURZ010000486.1 GCA_012031955.1 Bacteroidia bacterium | reverse complement strand
GAGACCTGCCGGAAAAGTCCAACAAAATAATTCAAGAGCTTTCGGGTGAAGGCCATGAGTAGTCGCGTGTGCGCAGCGCGTTATTCTTTCCAATTTTCTCCAAAGCTCATAGTGTTTAACAAAACTTTAAAATGCTATGAGAAAGACAATCATCATTGCCGCGGCTGCCCTCAGCGTGCCGGTGTATGCAATGGCACAGGATTCACTGAAGACGGTGATCCTCCACGAAGTAGTCACTACCGGAACCAAGTTTGAAATCGACACTGAAAAGTCGGGCAAAACAATTTATCGATTGGGCCCCGACGACCTTCAGCAACGGGCAGGCAAGTCGCTTGCCGACGTGCTCAACGAAGTGCCTGGCATCCAGATCGACGGCAACTTCGGCACGCCGGGGTCCAACATCAGCTACTATTTGCGTGGCGGACGAAACAAGAATACACTGGTGCTCATCGACGGTGTACCGCTCAACGACCCGTCCGGCATCAACGCTGAGTACGACCTCCGTTATATTCCGCTGTCGCAAATTGAAAGTATAGAAGTACTCAACGGCGGACTTAGCACGTTGTATGGCACTGGCGCTGCTGCGGGCGTCATCAGCATCCGCCTCAAGAAGGCGGCGTCCACTCCCGTCGCCGGTTCGGTGGATGTAAATGGCGGTTCATTCGGTACGTTTGGACAAAACATACAGGCAGGCGGAACAATTGGCAAGTTTTCTTACAACGCGCTGGCCAACAACCTTCGCAGCGACGGTTTTTCTGCAGCGGCTGCAACTGACCCCGGTGCGGTGTACGATAAAGACGGATTCGAGCGCCGAAATGTACTGATCGACCTCAGCTATAAGCCCACAAAAAATTCGACGCAGGCGTGCATGTGGCCGCAGAGAATTTCGAGGCCGACTACGACGCCTTCGAGTTTACCGACGCCGTCAACAGCCAGGTGTACAACCAGGTGCGATTCGGCCTCACGCCATCATTTCGCTACAACAAGGGCGAACTGCAAGGCCGGTTCTTCTACAACAAGAACGAACGCGAGTTCAAGAGCGACTTTCCTTCCTTATACGAAGGCAGAAACCTGCAAACAGAAATTGTTCACCGCCATCATTTCTCCAACACCGTGCAAACACTGGCAGGTCTTAACTACCAACGCATGGCGTACGGACAGGAGAACGCCAACACCATTGACACCACTTCCATATACACCTTCGATCCTTATGCGTCTTTGCTGATCGATCTGCCTGTGGGCCTTACAGTCCATGCCGGCGTAAGACTCAACACCCACAGTGAGTATGGCGGTAAGGTAGTTTACAATGTCAATCCCTCTTATCTCATAAACCGGGATGGCGACTGGAGAGTGAAACTGGGCGCATCCGTTTCCACCAGCTACATCACGCCGTCGCTTTACCAGTTGTATTCGTTTTACGGGAATTCGGCTCTAGTTCCAGAAGAAGCGACCAACTACGAAGCCGGCGTAACGCTGTATGGCAGCGATGCCTTCACCTTCAGCGCCACCTGGTTCTTGCGCGACGAGTCGCAACCCATCGACTTTGTGTCGCTGTTCGACGATGGGGGCAACTATATCGGAGGGCAGTACCGGAACCTCACCGCCGAGCGCGAGGTGAAGGGCATTGAGTTGTTGGCGACCGCCAAGGTCGGCAAGCTGGCCTCCATCAGCGCCAACTACACGCACCTGGATACGGACAAGCCGGAGAGTTTTTACCGGATACCTACCGATAAGTACGGGGTTTCAGTGAATCTGAGGCCGGTTAAGAGCGGGTCTGTATCACTGCGGTTTACACACACGGGAGACCGCACTATTTTCGATTTCAACTCCTTCTCGGAAATAACCCTGCGCCACTACGACCTGGTGGATTTATCAGCATCGTATGGCTTCCTTCAAAGCAGGCTTACTGTGTATGGGTCCGTCAACAATATGCTGGATGAACACTTTGTAGCCGTTTTTGGTTATACAACGCGCGGGCGGAACTACAACGCCGGCGTCCGGTACGCCTTCGGGAAGTCATGAAACGCGAAAAGGACGGCGAAAAAGACGAAAAGGATTTCTACATAGAGAACGGCTATGTCGTGTTTACGGCTGCCTATCATCTTAAGCGAGGGTACTGCTGTAAAAACGGATGCCGGCACTGTCCTTATAAAAAGGAGAAATAATGCGTGAAAAAGTCACCATGAGTTGGAGCGGAGGGAAGGACGCTTCCTTTGCGCTCTATCGTGTGCTGACGGGAAACGAATACGAAGTAGTGGGCCTCCACACTACCTTCGACAAAGCCACGCGCCGGGTTGGATTGCATGGCGTCGATGAGTCGCTGATAGAGGAGCAGGCGAAATCCATCGGGCTGCCTCTCACAAAACTCTATCTGGAGTCATCCGAGCACCACGGAAACTATGAGCGCCTCATGACCGACTTCTACAGGCGAAGCGCCAGGGCAGGCGTGAAGGGCGTGGTGTTTGGTGATATATTTCTTGAAGACCTTAAACAATACAGGGAACAACTGCTGCGACCGTCGGGCTTGTTCCCTGTGTTTCCGTTGTGGGGAATAGACACGCGGTTGCTGGTGGAAGATTTTATCAACTCGGGTTTCAAAGCCAAGATATGTTCGGCTAATGCGGGCCTTTTCGCTGAGTCTTCTATCGGTGCAGAAATCGACAGGCATTTTTTGGATGGACTGGCGGAAGGCATTGACCCTTGCGGGGAAAACGGAGAATTTCACACCTTCGTTTTTGATGGCCCCATTTTTAAAGACCCCTTGCACGTACATGCCGGTGCTGTGGAGAAGCACGGATACACTTACCGCAGGAAGAACGGAGATGGCACTACAGAAAATTTAGAGCGTGCATTCTGGTTTCAGGACTTTTCACTTCTTACAGTGTCGTGATAGGTGCGCAACAACTCCTGCGCGGCGGCGTACGCTGACAGCGTTTGATCAGTCACCTGTTGCTCCAGCGCCGGACTGGCGCTGTCGGAGTTTTTCGTTCTGTTGAACCTGCGCGGTGATAAGTTGATCGAAGTAGTCGCGCATCCATGCGCGGTTCTGTTCGCTTCGAAGCCGACTCCATTCACCGGATGATTGCATCGCATCGCGAAACTGAGTGACCATGTTCCAGGTTTCTTCAATGCCTTTTCCCGTAACGGCCGAACTACACAGAACACGCGGTATCCACACGGCTTCGTGAGGGGTGACCAGGTGGAGCGCATGCTCGTAGTCGGACTGCGCGCGCGAAGCGCTCTTTTCGTTTTCGCCGTCTGCTTTGGTAATCACCAACGCATGTGCCAGTT
>JAAURZ010000485.1 GCA_012031955.1 Bacteroidia bacterium | reverse complement strand
GAAAAGTGATTTGCCTGAGCCACTTCCTCCGGTCACGCCGATGGTAAAGGTTTTAGGTGTCATTGGGTTAGAAAGCTACAAAAGTAGCAGTTCAACCCTTGCCGGTCTTAATTTTTCAATAAAAACCTCACCAACTTTGCTACTGCGATGGCCCGGTGGCTGAGGGTATTTTTTTGTTCGAGCGTCATTTCGGCAAATGTCTGCTGAAAGCCTGTTGGCTGAAACACGGGGTCATAGCCAAAGCCTTGCGTACCCCGCGACGACTCGCGTATGGTGCCTGTTACGATGCCGTCGAACAGTTGGGTGCTTCCCAGCCCAACCAGCGAAATTACGGTGCGAAACCTGGCGTTTCGGTTGGTGATGCCGCGCAGGTTGTCCAGCAGCAGCGAGATGTTGTCGCCGCTGTTGCGTTGCGGGCCGGCATACCGCGCAGAAAACACACCCGGCGCTCCATGCAGGGCTTCCACCTCCAGGCCGGTATCGTCGGCAAAGCAAGGTATGTGATAATGGTGATTTACATATTCGGCTTTTTGCAAAGAGTTGCCCTCCAGCGTAGGCTGGGTTTCGGGCAACTCTTCAAAGCATCGTATGTCGGAAAGGCTGAGTATGTTGATGTTGCCTGCCGTGGCAGCGCGCACTTCTTCAAGCTTGTGCGTATTGTTTGTGGCAAAGCACAACTCCACGCTTACTGCACGTTGATCAACTCCACTTCAAAAATCAGAATTGAATTGGGAGGAATTACTATCTCGTTGTTTTCGTCGCGAATGGTGTTGTTGCCGTAGCCGAAGCCCGAGGGGATGTACAGCGTGGCCTTGGTGCCGTTTGGCAGCAAGGGCAGCACCAGCTTCCAGCCGACAATCAGGTCTGAAAGAAATATGGTGAGTGGCTGCCCGGTTTGTGTTGATCAAACGGCTCGCCCTCCTGGCCGTCTTTAAGCAGCCTGCCCACGTAGTGCGCCGATATGATGTTGTTGAGTGTGGGCTTGGTGCCGCTGCCCATTTCCTGAATGGTGTAGCGAACGCCGTTCGCTTCTATGAGCGGCGTGATGCCCCATTGCGCGAGCGAGTCGTCGATCACGTCAATGTCGGAAGCCAGTTTTGTTTGATCTACAGCCGCCAACTGCTGGTTAAGGATATCCCCGGCTGAAGGCACATCCGGATCGTCGAGGCATGCTGACATAATAAATGATGTAAGCGTGATCGCCAGGCCTAGAATTATTCTTTGTGTTTTCATCGTCTCTATATTCTGTTTTAACTATGAACGCTCTTTTTTTACAAAATTCTATCTGCCCTCGGCCGCCAGGTTCTCGGCAATATCAACAAGGTGGAGATCGAACACGAGTATCGAGTTGGGCTTGATTACCTCGCTGCGCTGGCGCTGTCCGTACGCAAGCGACGAGGGAATGTACACCGTTACTTTTTGTCCTTTGTTCATCAATTTAAGCATCTGGTGCCAGCCGTCAATCACAGCCGACTGATCCACAACAACGTCGTAAGGTTGATAGGGACGCTGCGCGTCGTACAAACCTTTTTCTTCAGCCACCACCTGAATGCTCGTATCGAAGTAGGTGCCATCCAAAAGATAGCCAGCATAGTCAACTTTTGCGGTCTGGCCGGGTGCGGCGTTGGTGCCGGTGCCCTCCTGAGTTGTTACATATCGCAATCCTTCCGGCGTTTTTTGCGCGGTTATATTGTTTTTTGCCAGGTATTCGTCAATCGCTACCGTGTCTTTTGCCAGTTGTTCCTTGGCTTTTGCCTCCAGCACTACCTGGTACTTCGCCATGGCCTCGGTACGAAAAGCATCGAAACTGTCTTTTTCAATTATCTTATCAACAGAAATGGTGTAATTCAGCACACGTGCCGAGTCGACAAAAGGAGGCACAGGCCGCTTGGCGTAGTTTTCGAAAAAGTCTTTTACAGGAATCTGAAATTGCACGCTGTCGCCGGCGGAAAGCATGCGGATCATTTGTGCCAGTCCGTGCTCGCTTGCAATTTGAGCGGAGTCTGCAATCGCTGTTACTTCGGGCAGCCCGCGATCGTAAGTATCGCCCCACACCGAGTCTTTGGAATCTACCATCTTGTAGTTAAAGACAACGAGCTGGTTGGTATTTGGCAGCGCACCGTTGCCGCTGCGCACAACCTTAAACTCAAGACCGCTGGGCGTTTTCCGGTTCTGGTTAGTGCAAGCAAACATAACAACGAGGGCCAGCATCGCGTATCGTGCAATTTTCATTCTATGCGTATTTAGGTTTAGACAATATTATATGAATAAAGGTTGTAAGGGTATTCAGTTTTCCGCCGAGTCGTTTAATTCGTCTTTATATGACTCGAGTAGATTAAGAAATTTGGCCACAGTCTCGCTGAGCGACAAATTGCTTTGGCCGCCGGAGGCATTCTTATGACCACCGCCTTCAAAATGCTTTCGGGCAAGTTCATTGACCGAAAAATTTCCAAGCGAACGAAAGATAGCTTCACATGATCTTTTCGCTCGTGAATGAGCGCGGCCAGGCGGACGCCTTTTATCGACAGTCCGTAGTTTACAAGGCCCTCGGTGTCGCCCGTCTGCGATCCGAAACTCCTGAGATCATTTACCGACAGCGCGATATAGGCCGTGCGATACTCAGGCAGAACGGTAAGCTTCTGGCTTAGCACAAAGCCCATCAGGCGCAGCCGGTCGAGCGAGTTGTTATCATAGATGAGCTTGGATATGCGGGCGGGTTCTGCTCCAAGCCCTGTAAGGTCAGACGCAACCTGGAATACCTTCTGTGTTGTGTTGGAGTGCCTGAAGCCTCCGGTGTCGGTCATGAGGCCGGCGTAGAGGCATTCGGCGATTTGGTTATCGATCATTTCCTTGTCGCCAAGCTGGCAGATGAGCTCATATACCAGCTCTGCGGTAGAGGCGGCAGTCGGCTCCCACTTCTCGAAATCGGCAAAATGCTCCGGCTCGAGGTGGTGGTCTATAAGGGCCTTCTTGGCTGGCGAGGCCCTGACCATATCACCCAGGCTGTTGATGCGTGAGAGGCTGGAAAAGTCGAGGCAAAACACGATGTCGGCATTGTCGATGAGGGTGGCGGCCTGCGATTCATTGTTTTTGTGGACTACAAATACATCGCTGTTGCCCGGCATCCAGTGCAGAATTCAGGGTAGTCGCTGGGGGCTATTACCGTTGGCTTGTGCCCTTTTTTTCTGCAAATACAACCCCAGGCCAAGCGAGGAGCCCAGGGCGTCTGCGTCCGGCTTATGATGCGTTACAATGACAACCTGGCGCGGCTGCTGCAAAAAATTGTTTAAGCCCTGT
>JAAURZ010000484.1 GCA_012031955.1 Bacteroidia bacterium | reverse complement strand
GTATTTTGTTGACGGGCCATCCTAAAATGGCTATCGCCATGAGCGGCGTCCCCCCCATCGCATACACGTCGCTGATAGCGTTCACCGATGCTATCGAACCGAAAGTAAATGCGTCGTCGACAATCGGCATAAAGAAGTCGGTAGTACTGATTATGCAGTTGCCGTCGCCGAGGTTGTAGACGGCCGCGTCATCTTTTGTTTCGTTCCCTACAATCAGGTTGGTGTATGTTTCCTTCGGCACTGTACTGTGCAACATCGAGTCGAGTACTGCGGGTGAAATTTTGCAACCGCAGCCGGCGCCGTGGCTGTATTGTGTCAACTTTATTTCTTCCATGGTCATCATCCAATTCTTATTGTATTCGCGCTGTCATTTCTCCTATGAGCGTGTCGGCAAGTTCATGAACATGCACGCCATCGTAGTGATGTCGCAAAATAATCTGGTTATCTCTTTGGATCAATCCATTTCGATAAGCTTTGTCATAATACGTCAGAAGGGAGTCGATCGTGGCAGATATGTTGCCTGCGCGCAGCGACTCAAGCGCAGCTTTGTAGTGCTGGCCGCCCAGCTTCTTGGCGACCTTCGACATTGCTTCCTGAAATTCCTCGCGCGGCGCCACTCCGTACTCGTTCACCAATCGCTGTACTCTACGTTCTTTATCGACATCAATTTCCACAATCGGCCCTGACCGGAGCTGACGCCAGAAGTCGTTGGGAAGAAAGACCTTGCCGACAGCTATCGACTCATCTTCCACCCAAATCCGTCGCGATCTATCCAACGGGGCGAGCGCTTCAAACAGGTTGTTCTGAAATTGTTCGGTGGTAGGCTGCGGCGGCATCATGAGGCCGCCGAAAACGGAGCCCTTGTGGTGGGCAATATCTTCGAGGTCTAGCACCTGTTCGCCCCGGCCCGCCAGCGCGCGCAGCACTTCGCTCTTGCCACTGCCTGTCGCGCCTCCCACCACGATAAGTGAATAATCTTGCTTAAAAATGTCGAACGCCAACTGCCGGTAGGCCTTGTAGCCGCCGTTAAGTTGGTGCGTTTTGAGCCGGGCCATCTCCATGAAGTTGCAGAAGTTGGCCGACCGCATGCCACCGCGCCAACAGTGCACAAGCACTTCCTTTGTTTGTCCGGCGAGCGCCACCGTGTCGTCAACCAATTGTGCGAGCCGAGGGCCGACCAACCGGAAACCGGTGCGAATAGCCTCCTGCTGGCCCCTCTGCTTGTAGTCTGTTCCCACCGCTTTGCGTTCGGCGTTGTTGAGGATAGGAAGGTTGTGAGCACCCGCGATATGCCCGGCGTCATATTCACCCTCCGACCGTACGTCGATTACGGGCAAATGCCGGCGTAGCTGAAGAAAATCATGAATGTCGAGTGTCACGCACGAAGATAACAAGATTCGTGCGCCCGGAATACGCTGTGATTAGTTATCGGAAAAATTGACAGCAATGTTTGTAGCAATCCCAATACGGAAACCATAGTCGAGATAGCGACCGTCGATAAATGACGCCGCCGCTTCCAGCCGGAATATCCTGAGTATGCCATCCAGCGTGTAGCCTACTTCGGTATAGTTCTTCGAGGTGGGCGTGGCCAGGTAGTTCACAAAAATATTTTCGCGAATGCCTGCCAGCCTTATAACGGGAATAGTCGTGATGAGGAACTTGCGGAACTGATAATTGACGTTGGCGGTAAAATACTTATCGGATGTACTGTAGGTGTAGTAGTCGAGCAAGCGGAAGCTGGCAGCGGGATCGGCTGTAGCAAATGGTGTCCGGTTGCCTAAGAAATGCTTGTAGTCCATGAAGTTGAGGCTGTCGTTGTTGAGGAACACGCCTCCGCGGAAATTGAAATCGAGCCGGCCGCGAAATCCCAGGCGCAACGAATGCTTGATGCCTGCTTCCAACTGATCGTATTTTACGGCAGCGTCAAACAACTCGAATGCCTTTCTGTATTCAAGCGACAGCGTCGGCGAAGAGTTTCCAATTTCGTACTTCCTACCATTCCTGATTCTGAATTTAAGCCAGGGTCGCGCTGCGATACCGATGCTGCCGACAAACGCATCGTGTGTAGCAAATCCGGTGCTGGCCAACTCCTCGTTCTCGGGTACGTTAGAACTGTACTCTTCGATGCTGCTGCGGTTTACCCATTTGTAGGTTGTACTATTTTGCAGTTGGTACCGCCGCGCCCACGACCAGTTGGTGGTGATGGTAAGAAACTGGTTTACACGACGCCTGTACAGCAGGTCTACATAGTCGCGCTCGTATATCTTCATCAGGTTTTGCTCCAGCAACAGTGTGGTGAAAGTGTTGACGATCGGCAGAATGGGTTCGTCGGGATTGAACTGCTTGATGTAGCGGCCGCCTTCAACTTTGAACCGGTAATTGCGGTTTCTCAGGTTGAAGCTCAGGTTGCCCGTAAGCTTTTCGCGGGAAAATGCATAACGAAAAGTGGAGATCACATTCAGCCGTGTTTTGTTGGTATCCTGCAGCACCGTGCCGAACCCGATACGATAATGAAAGTTGAATCCCTCCACCGTATTGAAGTTGGGGATGTTGGGTCTGAGTTCAATTGACGAGTGCTTAGATACCTTGTAGTTGTTGCCTAAAATAGGATCCCAAGGTTTAAACCCGTCGTGTTTCGTTTTGAGTGTGTCGCCCGCCTCCTTTTTTCGTTCAATCTCGGCGAGGCTGTCGGCTTTTTGGTACCCTTTCACTTCTTCGATTGTAAGGGGCACCGGCCGGATGTCCGCCCAAAAGACAGAATCCTTGGTGTATGCGCCGCTGTCGATCTTATAGTCTACGTTCGACAGTACTTCGGGCTCATCCAACTCCTTGCGTTCTTGCTTTTCGTATTCCTTAACAATGGTTTTTAATTCCTTGCGTGTTATCTCCTCGCCTTTCGCCAGCCGCTCCTGCAGTTGCTGCGTGTTGTCGGGTTTCCTGATTTTCTTCTGGTCAAATTTTTCGGCGATGGCTTTGGCCTCTTCCCTCTGAATTGTTTCGTCGATCACTTCCATTTTAGGCACAGCGAGGTCTGGGTTCACGGTGATCTTGTAGTCGCTTACTGTAGCCAGGTAGTTGTATTCAAACTCGAACCCAAAAACCTTTCCTTCCATTTTGAATTGGTGCGACACGGGCAGCCATGCTTCGTCCTGTATCGGCGCGTAGATTACTTTGATAAAAATGTCGATACCGAGCTTGGTGGTGTGGATGTCGAGGCTGTGGATGTTCCAGAGATCTTCCACGATATAGATCACCCCGTCGATCACGTCGTCGCCTTTGGAGCGGGGTATGACTTTGATGCGG
>JAAURZ010000483.1 GCA_012031955.1 Bacteroidia bacterium | reverse complement strand
CGCGTACCTCTCACATCCCTGTGATCTTGCTGACAGCCCGCACAGCCGACGAGCAGAAGCTTGAAGGCTTTGAAGGCGGCGCCAACGACTATATCTCCAAACCGTTCAATTTTGAAATATTGCAGGCGCGTATCCGCAACTGCATCGTGCAGCAAGACCGCATGCGCAAGGCCATGAACCGGAAGGTGCTCGAAGTGCAGCCCAGCGAGATAGCCATCACGTCGCTGGATGAGAAACTTATTCAAAAGGCAATTCAGACCGTGGAAAGAGCATGGGCGACTCCGGCTTTTCAGTAGAAGAACTCAGCCGCGAGCTTGGCATGAGCCGCGTGCACCTCTACAAGAAACTGCTGTCGCTCACCGGCAAGTCGCCCATAGAGTTTATCCGCACCATCCGGCTGAAGCGCGCAGCCCAACTACTGGAGAAGAGCCAACTCACCGTGGCCGAAATAGCCTACGAAGTGGGCTTCAACAACCCGAAGTACTTCTCGAAGTATTTCAAGGAAGAGTTCAACACGCTGCCGTCCATGTACGCATCCATGAAGCGGGACGCAAGTTGAGTAACGAAACATTTTGATCCCCCAACATAACGATTTCATGTCCCGCCCTTGGTGCGCCCGGTGGTAGCTTGGCGTTCCATTGAGTCGTTCAAACGTATGCCGCCAGACAACTTCAAACGCACAAGTCGCATCATTCTCGCCATCGAAGTTGCTTTGTATTGCTTCATCGTAATGGCCATCATTCTCATGCTTTACATGTAGGTTAACAAAACAAACCTAACCCTGAAACATTCTGACCGCTTCAGGCAATCGCTTGCTGCAATCAAAAAATACCTTGCGGCATTATTTTTAAGTCCCGCAAACGTTATCGTTTTTTGCATATCATGTCACCAACCAAATCCTTCAAACCCATGACCTCACGCGTCATTCTGGCCCTTGTCTGTTTAACGGCTTCTTTTCTGCTGCTTAACTGCGGCGGTCAAAGCAACGTGGAAAAAGACGATCGTGGCGTTACCATCCATCTTTCCGGCGAGCGTGCCGAAACGCACATGATCCGGATCGAGATGCTGACTGATAAGATTGCCCACGTAGTGGCCGTGCCTTCCGATTCGTTTCCCGGCGCGCCAAGCCTCATGACCGTGGAGCCGCCAACCGGCAAGGTGGATTGGACCATGACCGAAACACGGGACGCCGTGGAAATTACTACATCGTCGCTAAAAGTGACGGTCGACAAAGAAACCGGCGAAGTGTTGTTTGCAACCCCGTCGGGGCAGGAAATACTGCGCGAAAAAACAGGCGGTGGAAAACATTTGAAGCCGCCGAGGTAGGTGGCCAGCAAACCTACCACGTGCGACAGCAATTTCTTTCGCCGGCCGACGAGGCCTTTTATGGATTGGGCCAGCACCAGCAAGACGTCATCAACTTTAAAGGACAGGATGTGACGCTGCTCCAGAACAATTCGGAAGTAGCAGTTCCTTTTGTGTTGTCGAGCAAAAGCTATGGCATACTGTGGGACAACTATTCGCTCAGCAAATTTGGAGACATCCGCGAGTACCAGTCGATCAATTCATTGAAGTTGGAAGACACCGATGGGAAGCCCGGCGCGCTGACCGCTACTTACACCTCTAGGAAAGATCCTGCAAAGGTATTTTTGAAACAGCCGGAATCGAAAATCGCATACCTCGCGCTTCCCGATATGAAAACCTTTCCGAAAGGATACGACGTCAACGACGGACTGGTGACCTGGGAAGGAACAATTTCGCCAAACGAAGCCGGCGTCCATAAATTCAGGGCAACCTATGCAGGTTATGTAAAACTCTGGTTTGATGGCGAACTCGTCTTCGATAAATGGCGTCAGTGCTGGAATCCGAGCACACATCTTTTTGCACGCAACCTGGAGGCAGATAAGAAATATCCCGTCAAGATCGAATGGATTCCCGACGGAGGCGAATCATACGTTGGCCTCGAATACCTTTCACCCATTTCCGCGGAAGCGCAAAATGAACTCTCACTCTTCTCCGAAGTGGGCGACAAGATCGACTACTACTTCATTGCCGGCGATAATGCCGACGACGTGATCGGTGGCTACCGGCAAATTACAGGCAAAGCACCCATTATGCCGATATGGGCCATGGGTCTTTGGCAAAGCCGCGAACGCTATCGCTCACAAAAGGAAATGCTCGATGTGGTGGCCGAATTCCGGAAGCGCCGTATTCCGCTCGACAACATCGTGCTCGACTGGCAGTACTGGCGCATCGATCAGTGGGGAAGCCACGCGTTCGACTCCACGCGCTTTCCCGATCCCGATGGCATGATCGATCAGTTGCATGATCAGTACAACACACATTTCATGATTTCTGTATGGCCCAAGTTTTATGAAGGAGTAGACAATTATAAATTGTTTGACGGGAAAGGCTGGCTCTACAAACGCAACATCGACAACAGGCAGAAAGATTGGATCGGCTACATCTCCACCTTCTACGACGCATTTAATCCGGAGGCGAGAACACTTTTTTGGGATCTGGTGAACAAAAACCTGTACAGCAAAGGCGTTGATGCGTGGTGGATGGATGCGACAGAGCCAGATATATTATCGAACAGCACCGTGGAAGAACGCAAGAACCTGATGAATCCGACCTACCTCGGTCCTGCGACGCGCTACTTCAACGCGTTTCCGTTGCAAAACGCAAAGGGCATTTATGAAGGCCAGCGCAGTGAGAAGCCCAACGACCGCGTCTTCATTCTCACAAGGTCGGCGTATGCCGGCCAGCAGCGCTTTGCGGCAGCCACCTGGAGCGGCGACATCGGCGCGCGCTGGTACGACCTGAAAGCGCAAATCCCCGCGGGCGTCAACTTCTCCATGTCCGGCATCCCTTACTGGACATCCGACATCGGCGGCTTCGCCGTAGAAAAACGATTTGAACGAGCCACCGGCGAAACGCGCGAAGAGTGGCGCGAACAGATGGCACGCTGGTTCCAGTTCGGTGCATTCTGCCCGTTGTTCCGTGTGCATGGTCAATACCCATTCCGGGAAATGTTCAACGTAGCCCCGGAAAACCACCCGGCCTATCAGTCCATGCTTTACTACGACAACCTTCGATACAAACTCATGCCCTATATATATTCCCTCGCTGCGCATGTGCACTTCGATGACTACACCATCATGCGTGGCCTCGTAATGGATTTTCCGAACGACGCCACGGCGCTGAATACAGGCGACGAGTTTATGTATGGGCCGGCGTTTCTTGTCTGTCCCGTATACACCTACAAGGCCACTGAACGCACCGTGTACCTTCCGCAAGGTGCACGTTGGTATCACTT
>JAAURZ010000482.1 GCA_012031955.1 Bacteroidia bacterium | reverse complement strand
GGGATGTTAATTGCAACGACCCCTTTTTAGGTAAAAACTCTCAAGATGCGAATTCCATATGTCCATTAAAATCAATTATTAACATATGAAACACACGCTAACGTTTGCGGTTATTTTAGTAGGGGCTATCTCTCACCATGCGACAGCACAATCGGCTGGCGGCTTGCAGAACAACATGCAGTTGCAGCGTACGGTGGAGCGCCTTGCCGGCGGCCTGTCGCCGGGCGAGATCGACTACGGCATCCCCTTGCCGCCCGGCAGAACCCTCGGCGACACCTACCTTGGCAAAGGCTGGCGCAAAGGATCGATTACGCTGCTCGACGGCGACAAACTCATAGAAGGTTATTTCGTTCGATATAATATTGAACTGAATGAATTTGAAATACGGACACCCTCCAAAGTGCGCGCGCTCGATGGCAAGAAGGTGAAGAACTTTATCTGGCTAGACTCAGTAAGCCAGGCCCCAAGCTATTTTGTGGCTGCGCGCGACTATAAAGACGTTGAAGGCGGCGTGTTCGATGGCTTCCTCGAAGTGATCAGCGATGGCCCGCTTCCGCTGCTGGTGAAGCACGAGGTGTTCTTGCGAAAGTCCGACTACAACGTAGCGTTGCAGGTAGGCACCCGCGATGCCATTGTGGAAAAAAGGGCTACCATCTTTTATGCGGTCGACGGCGTACTATATGAAGTGCCGCGCAGCAAAAAGAAAATGATACAGCTTATGGCAGCGCACGAGGAGGCCATTGCCAAATTCATTAAAATCAACCAGGTCGACTTCGGCGATGAAGATCACCTGGCAGCCTTGTTCGACCACTACAACAAGCTTTCCTCTAAGTTGTAAGTTTAGACAGGGTCTCTTCGATTGCCTTGATTTTGGCTTCCGCTGTCAGCTTTTTTCTGGCGTTCTACTTCCACCACCTGGGCCGGGGCGCTGCTCACAAAGCGTTCGTTGCCCAGTTTTTTTTCTACAGACACAAGGAAGCCCTTTTGGTAGGCCAGATCTCTTTCAAGCGCCTGCCGTTCCTTTTCAGGGTCGACCTTGCCCTCGAGCGGAATGTTGAACTCGGTCGACTTCACCATGAAGCTGGTGCCCTGTCCGTCGCGATCGCCGCCAAAGGCCACATCGCTCACGTTGCATAGCTTGCGTATCACCGGCCACATGGTATGGATCAACCGCTCGTCGCCTTCAAATACCTGCAACTTCAGCGCTTCCTTGGGTGAAAGCCCTTTTTCATTTCTGGCCTTTCTCACGGCGGTGATAATTTCAAAAGCATAAGCCGCCTCTTTCAGCACGTTTTCATCCACATGCGAACTGTGCGGCCACGGCGATATAATAATGCAGTCGTCATCTTCGCGCTCCTGCAGTTCCTGGTACAACTCTTCAGTAATGAATGGCATGAATGGGTGCATGATCCTGAGCACGCGCTCGAAGAAGGCTATGGTTTCGTGATGCGTGAACTCATCGATCGGTTGCCCGAAGCCTGGCTTGACCATCTCCAGGTAGAAATTGCAAAACTCATCCCACGCCAGCTTGCTGATTGCGTGCAGCGCGTCGGCAATTCTGAATTTGTTGAAATGGTCGTCGATTTCGTTGATGGCTTCGTTCAGCCGCGACGCAAACCAATGCACGGCAATTTTGTTCTCTTCCGGCGTGGCCACGTTGGCGGTTTCCCAGCCCTTCACCAGACGAAAGGCATTCCAAATTTTGTTGGCCAGTGTACGTCCCTCTTCAATGAGCTTTTCATCGTACAGCAAGTCGTTGCCAGCAGGTGAGCTAAACAGCATGCCCGCGCGCACAGCGTCGGCGCCATACTTGCCAATGAGCGCCAGCGGATCGGGCGAGTTGCCCAGCGACTTCGACATCTTGCGGCCTTCTTTGTCGCGCACAATGCCCGTGAGGTAAACATTGGTAAATGGCTTGGCGCCTCCGTATTCGTAGCCTGCTATGATCATGCGCGCTACCCAAAAGAAAAGAATTTCAGGTGCTGTTACCAGGTCTTGCGTAGGGTAGTAGTAGTTCAGGTCGGCGTTGCCTTTGTTGTTCGGGTCGCCGAATATGCTTGTGTCGAACACCGCCATAGGCCACAACCAACTTGAAAACCAGGTGTCGAGCACGTCTTCATCCTGTTTCAGGTCGCTCGCCTTCACGCCTGGCAGCTTTGCCGCCGCTTCGTCCGCCGTTTTTGCCACTGCGTAAGACCCGTCTGCAGCATACCACGCCGGTATGCGCTGGCCCCACCACAGCTGGCGACTGATGCACCAGTCGCGCACGTTTTCCATCCAGTGTTTGTAGGTGTTCTTGAACTTGGCGGGAATGAGTTGGATGTTGTCATTCATCACATTCTCGTACGCAGGCTTCGTGATGTCCTTCATCTTCACAAACCACTGCAGCGACAAGCGTGGTTCTATCACTGCGTCGGTGCGCTCGGAGAAGCCAACGTTGCTCGTATATTCTTCTACTTTGGCAAGAAATCCTTTTTGTTCAAGTTCTTTTGCAATCTTCTTGCGCGCGACAAAGCGGTCCTCGCCAACGAAAACAATTGCCGACTCATTCAGCGTACCATCCTCGTTGAGAATGTCGATCACTTCCAGATGATGGCGCAAGCCAAGCTCATAGTCGTTGGTGTCGTGCGCGGGTGTTACTTTGAGACAGCCCGTGCCGAAGTCCATCGTCACGTAATCATCCTCAATAATGGGAATTGGTCGGTTGATCAACGGAATGATGGCGCGCTTTCCTTTCAGGTGTTTGTAGCGCTCGTCGTTGGGGTTTACACAGATGGCGGCGTCGGCCATAATCGTTTCGGGACGAACGGTGGCAATGGTGACAAACTCACTTGTTCCTTCTATCGGATAGTTAATGTAGTACAACCTCGACTGCACGTCTTTGTAATTCACTTCGTCGTCGGACAGCGCTGTCTTGCCAAGCGGGTCCCAGTTTACCATACGCTTGCCGCGATAGATGTAGCCCTTATTGTACAGGTCGATAAACACATCAATCACGGCGGCGTAGTAGTCGTCGTCCATGGTGAACTTCGTGCGCTCCCAGTCGCAGGATGCGCCCAGTTTCTTCAGTTGTTCGAGAATAATGCCGCCGTACTTTTCTCTCCATTCCCAGGCATACTTGAGGAAGTCCTCCCGCGAAAGGTCCGATTTCTTGATGCCGCGTTCGCGCAGCATGGCCACCACCTTGGCCTCGGTGGCGATGGAGGCGTGGTCAGTGCCGGGTACCCAGCATGCCTCTTTTCCTTCCATGCGGGCCTTGCGCACCAGCACGTCCTGAATGGTATTGTTCAGCATGTGGCCCATGTGCAGCACACATCACCGACTGCC
>JAAURZ010000481.1 GCA_012031955.1 Bacteroidia bacterium | reverse complement strand
TCGGGATATTTTTGCGGCCGTTTTTGTATCTGCCGGGGAAATATTTTCTTGCCCCAAACTTATCTGAATGAGATCGTTCGCACTTTCGCTCTGCCTGATGATGCTACTTGTTTGCTGTAAAGCGCAGCATGACTTTAGCCACGACACTTTTGAAATCGGGGTTAGCAGCGGCATCCTCGATAACCGTGAGATCAACGAAGCATCGGGGCTTGCAGCCAGCATCAGAAATGAAGGCATGCTATGGACGCACAATGACAGCGGCGGGCAACCGTGGCTCTTTCTCATTGACAAACAGGCCCACTACCGTGCCACTTTAAAACTGCCGGTGAGCAATCGTGATTGGGAAGATATTGCTGTGGCCCGGGCCCTGGCGAAAAGACGTATATCTACGTAGGCGAAATTGGCGACAACGCCGCAAAGTTCGACTACAAGTATATTTATCGCCTCGAAGAGCCAAAGCTGGACCTCAGTTCGCCGGTGGAAGTGGATGTGACGACGATTGACAGCATCAAATTTCAATTGCCCGATGGCAAACGCGATACAGAGGCAATCATGGTTGATCCGCTCACCAAAGACTTGTATGTATTCTCCAAGCGAGAGAAAGAAGAGATTCACGTCTACGTGCTGCCCTTCCCCCAATCAACCACCACGCTGGTGACAGCCCGCTTTGTGATGAAGCTCGCTGTACCATTGCCGTAGCCGCCGACATGTCGACCGACGGTAATGAAATTCTGGTGAAGAACTATAACGAAGTCTACTATTGGAAGCGTGCCAATGCCACCGCCACGGTGGAGGCGACGCTGGCGCAAAAGCCGACCAAACTCCCGTATGCTGCCGAGCCCCAGGGAGAGGCCATTACCTTCGATCGGAAGGGTGAGGGATACTACACGCTAAGCGAAGAGAACGATCAGAAACTTCCGCATCTCATGTTCTACCAACGAAAAAAAGGCGACTAGATCACGCCTTGCGCCTGCATTGCTTTTGCCACTTTCAAAAAGCCGGCAATGTTGGCACCCGCCATATAGTTGCCGGGGCTGCCATATTCGTTGGCTGCAGCCAGACAAGTATCGTGAATGTCGCGCATGATGTCTTGCAGTTTTTTGTCTACCTCTTCGCGTGTCCAGAATTGCCCCATGTAGTTTTGCGTCATCTCCAGGCCCGAAGTGGCCACGCCACCGGCGTTGGAGGCCTTGCCCGGCGAGTACATTACGCCGGCATCTATGAGCACGTTGATGGCATCGGGCGTGGTGGGCATGTTGGCACCTTCGCCAACCAATTTCACTCCGTTCTTCACCAGGTTATGGGCGTTCTTGCACCGAAATTTCGTTCTGCGTCGCGCACGGAAATGCACAATCTGCCTTTATGTCCCACAGCGGGTTGTGGGTAAGGTTGTCGTCAGCAGCATGAAACACCGCGCCTTTGTATTTTTCAGCATACTCGCTTATTCTTCCGCGTCGGTTGTTCTTCAGGTCTTTGATGAACTCCAGCTTCTCCTTGTTGATACCCTTCTCGTCGTAGATGTAGCCGTCCGAGTCGGATGCAGTCACCACTTTGCCACCAAGCTTGTTGATTTTTTCAATGGCGAATTGGGCCACGTTGCCTGAGCCGGACACGAGACAAACCTTCCCCTTGATTGAGTCGCCGCGCGTATGCAGCATGTTGTCGGCAAAGTAAATAAGTCCGTATCCTGTAGCTTCAGTGCGAATGAGACTGCCGCCCCATCCAACACCTTTACCAGTGAGCACTCCGGTGAACTCGTTCTTGAGTTTTTTGTATGCGCCAAACATGTAGCCGATCTCTTTGCCCCCCACACCGATATCGCCCGCCGGAACGTCGAGCCTGTGGCTTATGTGTTTTGACAATTCAATCATAAACGATTGGCAAAATCGCATGATCTCGTTTTCCGATTTTCCCTTTGGATTGAAATCGGCACCACCCTTGCCGCCACCCATCGGGATGCCGGTGAGCGCATTCTTGAAGATCTGCTCGAACGCTAGAAACTTGAGTACGCTCGGAGTAACGGTTGGGTGGAAACGCAGGCCGCCCTTGTATGGCCCGATGGCGCTGTTCATCTGCACCCTGTACCCGCGGTTTAATTGCACCTCGCCCTTGTCGTCGAGCCAGGTTACGCGAAACGATATCAGCCGCTCTGGCTCCGTCATACGTTCGAAAATTTTCAGTCGCCGAAACTCGGGATGTTTGTCAAGTACCGGCCGCACCGAGAGGAGTACTTCCTCTACTGCTTGAATGAATTCGGGTTCGTTTGGATTTCGCTGACCTACCAGGTCGAGGAGAGGGTCACTCATAGAAGTTATTTTCTGCCAATTTAGTAGAAGTCACACGATTGCAAACAATCCTGCGAATAAATCAGTCGGGGAGTTTGTGTTGAAACCGCGCATACACCCAGGTGCCCGCCAAGGCCGATAAAAATGTAACGGCCACCACCACGTATCCACCACCAATCTGCACGTATAGCGGACCGGGGCATGCGCCAGTGAGCGCCCATCCAAAACCGAAGATGAGGCTGCCGGCGATTACGCCGTGGTGATAAGGTTTCTTTATAACTGTTATTACCTCGCCGTCGAGGCTCTTTACCTTCAACATTCGCAGTGCCCACAGCGACAGCGCACCCACCGGGATCGCCGTCATAAAAAATGCCATACATGTGAAAACTATCGAAATGAAACATTTCCTGGATACGGTACCACGAGATGGCCTCACCCTTGGTAAGCGCAAAGCCGAATACAACACCGCACAACACGTAGAGGATATTTTTCAAAGTGATAGTATGTAAGGTAATACGAAGTGACTGAACAAAATGCCGCCGAAAAAAAAACGAGGCGGTGGCAATGAGTGAAGGCCACTGCAGTGCTGACATGCCGAATATTCCGTGACCCGAAGTGCAGCCGCGCGCATAGCGCGTGCCAAAGCCGATCATAAAGCCGCCTACTACCATCATCACGAAACCTCTGAGCGTGATCACCGACGACCAGTTGAAAATCTCGTCCGGCATCAGACCCGCTGGTGACTGCAGCCCGAGTTTTGAAAGGTAAGCAACCGTGCTGCTGCTGATGGCTGGAGCCGAAGATGAAGCGAATACGACAGCGCCCAGAAAACCACCGATCATTAATCCGCCGGCGAAGAAAAGATTCCAACGCTGCTCCTTCCAGTTGTAACGAAGAAACGGAATGTTGGCCGGAACGCATGCCGCGCATATTTGCCGTAAAGTGGAGGAGATACCCAGCGGCTTGTGCCGATGATCAGCAACGCTGGCACCATCAGCCCAAAGTACCACGCCCGTAAGGTACCATGCCACGGCTCGTATAGGAGTTTCATAG
>JAAURZ010000480.1 GCA_012031955.1 Bacteroidia bacterium | reverse complement strand
GCCCGGCCGCTTGCTCGACTTGCTCGACCAAAGGTGCTGCAACTGGCAAGCCTCGAAATACTGGTACTCGACGAAGCCGACCGCATGCTCGACATGGGCTTTATACGCGACATCAGGCGCATACTTGCGCTGGCGCCGCACAAGCGGCAAAACATCTTTCTTTCGGCTACCAGCTGCCGGCAGATGGTCGACCGGCTGGTACGTCGTCCATTCATTAAAACTCCGGTACGAAACTCAACATTGAACGGCCGCGCACCAAGGTGAGCATACGCCAGGGCGTATACTATGTGGCCCAGGAGAGCAAGCGCGACCTGCTAAAACACATCATAAATGAGCAAAAAATGAAGAATGTGCTCGTGTTTACCCGCACCAAGCACCGCGCCGACAAGCTGGCGAAAGACCTGATGCGCGCCGGTATTTCTGCCGAGGCGTTTCATGGCAACAAATCACAGAATGCACGTCAGCGAACTTTAGCTAACTTTAAGGTACACACAACCCGGGTGCTGGTGGCAACCGATATTGCGCGCGCGGCATCGACATTGTTGACCTCCCGTTTGTGATCAACTACGAGCTGCCCGATACGGCGGAAACCTATACGCACCGAATCGGCAGAACCGGCAGAGCAGGGGCAACCGGTACCGCCTTTACCTTGTGCGACAAGGAAGAACGCGGCCAGTTGAAGAATATACGCAATGTATCGTCGCACGACTTTCAGGTGATGGACCACCCGTTTGCCTGAGGGAATGCGAGACTTGAATAGTTTTTTTTTTAACTTAAACAAAATACAGGTTTATCTATGAGCAAAGCACACGAATCATTAACAAGAAAGAACGAGAAAAAAAGAAACAGCACAAGCGCCGCGAAAAGGAGCGACGCAAGGAAGAGCGGAAAACCAACGCCAAAGAGAAGTCGCTCGACGACATGATCGCCTATGTGGACGAGTATGGAAACATTACCTCCACGCCGCCCGACAAGTCGATGCGGAAGGAGATTTCTGCCGATCAGATTGAGATTGGCGTGGCGCCGTCCACATCGTCCAAACCGAATGAGCGTACAGGCAAGGTGTCATTCTTTGATCACAAGAAGGGTTACGGATTTATTGTTGATGATTCGGGTGAGAAGTTTTTTGTACACGTGAGCGAACTTGACGGGCCGGTAAACGAGAACGACAAGGTTATGTTCAAGACGCAGCGCGGCCCCAAAGGTATGGTGGCAGTGGGTGTACAACTGGTGTAGTAACCGCACAACCCGGTGGCACACTTGCGTAGTGTGCCTTTGCCGGCACCTGCCGGCTTCAAGCGCGGCGATTCAACGCCGCGCAATTTGTAGTTACTTCTTAAGCTTTTTGCAACAGCGTGCTGTCGGGCTTGCCCAGCCAGGCGAGCATGCGCGCGTGGCCTGCCAGCGCGCCGGCAAAGGTCTTGCAACTGCGGTAGGGTAAGCCAAACTCGGCCACGGTCTGCTTCACTATCTCCGATATCTTGCGGTAATGAACGTGGCAGATGTTGGGGAACAGGTGGTGTTCAATCTGAAAATTAAGCCCTCCCACAAACCACGAGAACCAGCGGCTCTTGTTGCCGAAGTTGGTGGTGGTATTCAGTTGATGAATGGCCCAGTTGGTTTCTATGGAGCGGTGTTCGTGGCAGCGGAAATTGCGTACCCTCGATGACGTGTGCCGGCTGAAAGATGATAGCCAGTATAAACCCGGTGAGGTAGTGCATGATGAATATGCCAATCAGTATTTGCCACCAGGGCAGTGCCGTGGTTACCATTGGAATCACAAATATGTATCCGACGTAAAATGCTTTGGTCGACAGCATGATGGCCCATTCGCGCGCCACCTTTGCCTTCTGTTTCTTCACGAGCCCCTCTTTGTGGTACCGCGCCAGGCGCATAAAATCTTTTGAAACAATCCAGAGAATGGTCATGAGGCCATATAGCGCCCAGGCGTATATGAACTGGAACCGGTGTATCTTCTTGAGCGACGAGTGCGGCGAGAGCCTCAATATGCCACGGGGGCTTATGTCTTCGTCTTCTTCGTGAATGTTGGTGTAGGAGTGGTGCAGCACGTTGTGCTGTATTTTCCAGTTAAAGGCACTTGCGCCGATGAAATTGAGCGAGTAACCCAGCGATTGATTTACCCAGCGGCGCGAGGAATAGGCGCCATGGTTGGCATCGTGCATCACAGACAGGCCGATGCCGGCCAGGCCCAGCCCCATTACAAGCGTGAGCCCGATAAGCAACGGCATCCAGGTTACTACGCCGGTCACAATAAGGAAGTAAGGGCCGAGGTACAACGCGAACATCACGAAAGTTTTTACGATCATCTCGGTGTTGGCATTCTTGCTGATCGAATTGGACGTAAAATAGTGCTGTATCCGCTTGTTGAGTTCGGTAACAAAATCCCTTGAGGTGGACGAAAACGTGATGGTTTGCTTGGTGTTCATGTCGCTTTTTTAGAAAGTTTTTCAGCCATGCTTGTAAAAGAAAAAGACCACTTAAAAGACAAGTGGTCTTTATAATAACGAAATTATATAGTCTCGTCTAGTTGATTCGCTTTACGCGAACGGCGTTCAGGCCTTTCTTTCCTTGCTCAACTTCGTATTCAACTTTGTCGTTTTCACGAACATCGTCGAGTAGTCCTGTTGAGTGGACGAAGATTTCTTCACCTGAGTCTGAGGGTTTAATAAAACCAAATCCTTTGATTTCATTAAAGAATTTCACTGTTCCTTGCATTGTTAAAAATTGTTAAATGGTAATAATATGAGTGCCTCTGACCAGCGAGGTATCAACCAATAATGTTCCTTTAATTTTGATTCCGGGGTCGGAAAGAAGAGTAACGAAATATCTTGATTTCGATTGCGGATTGGTACTGTTGTCCCAAAAACCGCGCGATGGTCAAATGAACTATGGCACAAAGGTATCTCAAAAATATCTCCCAACCTATCGGCGGCAGTATTTAGTTATTCGAACACTGCAAAACAAGGCCCCAGGCTATTTTTAATTGGCTTCCTGCAGCCTGCTTACGCGCAAAAGGAAATTTCTGTCCATCGAAAATTCGTACTTGTACTCGTCCATCAGTTGCGATGCCTTTTGCGACATGCTCAGCACCTGCAACAGGTCGTTGGCGATAGCCGAGGCCCTGATGTCGTTAATAGGCTTTCCTTTAAAGGCCTGCAATGTGAAGGAAAAGTCCTTCTGCTTGCTGTTGAGCGACTTGAATTCGTGAAAGAACAGCTTGTAATTCTGCGGCTCGAATTCGCTCGCCACCATCAGGTTAAGCAACACCGGGCGATATTTGCTCCAAAGTTTGGAGTAAGGTGGGTTGGTGAACGAATTAAAAGTA
>JAAURZ010000479.1 GCA_012031955.1 Bacteroidia bacterium | reverse complement strand
AAAGCGGCTACGTGCATAAAGTAGTGGCCGTGGCCCGCGACATAAGCGCGTTAAAGTCCACCGAATTTAAACTTTCAGCAAGCGAACGGCGCTTCCGGTCGCTCTCTGAAAAAAGCGCCTGTGGGCATATTCCAGACCGACGCGGTGGGGCAATGCTTCTATGTGAATAAACGCTGGTGCGAAATCACCGGCCTTATGGCGGAACAGGCAGTGGAGGAAGGCTGGGTGAATGCCATCCACCCCGACGACCGCACAAACGTATTTGCCAACTGGATGAAAGCCATCAACGAGTCGCAGGAATTTGTGATGGAGTTTCGCTTTGTGAGCGCCGGTGAAATAAGATGGGTGAAAAGCCACGCTATTCAAATCACCGGAGCGGGAGGCGACATAGAAGGCTACATCGGCACCATCAACGACATTACTGAATTGAAGACCGTGCAGCAACGGCTTTCGGAAAGAGAGCAACTCTATCGTCTCATATCCACTAATTCACGCGACATCATTACACTGTTTACTGCCGACAAGGTGCCCGTGCGCCGTTTTATTTCGCCGTCAGTGCGCGAAATACTGGGCTACAAGCCCGAAGAACTTATCAACCGAGCGGCGTTTGACATCGTCCACCCCGACGACGTCGACCTCGCTAAAGATGTAATGTCACTCCTCATCGCAACCCGCCAGCCTGCCAGCCTCGAGTACCGTGCCAAACGCCGCGACGGGCAGTACGTGTGGCTCGAGTCCAAGCTCAACCCCATCATCGACAGCGACGATCGCATTACCGGCATACTTACCGCCGTGAGAGACATAACCCAGCGCAAAGCCTTCGAAGAGTCGCTGCACCTGGCCAAAGTACACGCCGAAGAAGCCACCATGGCCAAGAGCCACTTCCTGTCTATGATGAGTCACGAAATTCGCACGCCAATGAATGCCATTCTCGGACTCACCCAGTTGCTGATTGGCAGTGAGCCGAGGCCAGATCAGAAAGACAACCTCGAACTGCTCCGGTTTTCAGGCGAAAACCTCCTCACCATCATCAACGACATCCTCGACTTCAGCAAAATAGAAGCAGGGAAAATAGAACTGGAGCAAACCGATTTCGATGTCCACAACATGCTGCGAAGCACCGTGCAGATGTTTGAACACAAGGCATGGCAGAAGGGCATAAAACTAGAACTGTCCATTACCGACGGCGTTCCGAAACATGTACTAGGCGACCCTGTGCGCATTTCGCAAGTCGTGAACAACCTTGTAGGCAACGCAATCAAGTTTACCAACCAGGGTCAGGTAACAGTGCGCGTGTCGGGCTCGCCGCACGACAAACAGCGACATGCCGTCACATTCGAAGTGATAGACACGGGCATTGGCATCCCGGACGAAAAGTTGAAAACGATTTTCGACAGATTTTCGCAGGCAGACAGCAACACCACGCGCAAGTTTGGCGGCACCGGCCTCGGCTTGTCCATCAGCAAGAGCCTGGCCGAACTGATGGGGGGCAGCATCACCGTCGATAGCAACTATGGCGTTGGCTCGACATTTTCATTCAGCGTTGATTTGCAGAAAGCAGACCAGGGCGATTCAAACTGCATCACGGCCACACAAACACTCCAAGATTTTCGGATCGCAACGTGCGTGTACTACTGGTCGAAGACAATAAGATCAATCAGATCGTCGCGCGAAGCTTCCTCAGCAACTGGGGCCTGCACGTCGACATCGCCGAAAACGGTCGCGAAGCCGTCTCTCGAATTGAGTCGGAACGCTACAACATTGTGCTGATGGATATACAAATGCCCGAACTCGACGGATACGAGGCGACCGCATGCATACGCAAACTTGGAGGTGACTACTTTTCCAAGGTGCCCATCATCGCGCTCACCGCCTCAGCGATGCTGGGCATGCGCGACAAAGTGATTGAAGCCGGCATGAATGACTTTGTCACAAAGCCCTTTGTGCCCGAAGAGCTGAATTTGAAAATTCAACAATATGCACTGGCGGTGGTGTAACCTGACAGAACCCGTTGCGACGGAAAAATCAGGGAAACCCTGAGGCACTAGTCAAAATCTGATTTTTCAAAATCGGCTTGCCACTGATTTCTGCCCTGTATAAAAGTGCCAATTTTGAAACGTGTAAGGCGTATTGCCTGCACACCAAACACCATAATAAAAACGAATATGACTACCACAAACATAGTTTCCACGGAACAGCGATTCTATACAAGCTCGCCTTTCCAATATCTCGACACCCGGAAGTTTGAACAACTTGCATCCGGCCACAGGCAAATCATGCGCGACACCGCCAATGCCTTTATCGCATTCATGCCTTCCATGCTTGCCGAGCTCGAAGGGAGCGTGCAGCGACAGGAAGCCAACACGGCTGGCAAACTGCTTCACAAGATCAAAGCATCAACGTCGCTCATGAGTAAAGACAATATGTATGAGAACATACTAAACCTTGAGCGAAGTGTCATCCGTGTGGCCTCGCCGGAATTCAAGCACGACGTTGCGGAACTCATAGCCAGCATCAGAATGCTCATCGAAGAGTCGCGGCAGTTTATCACCCGATTATAGAAATTTTCCTTCGCCGTTGGGGCCACGCAATGCGAAGGCACTTTATTTTAGACCCGGTGTGTTGAACACATCAGGTCAACAGCCGGAAATTGTCACGCCTTCTTTGCCCAGTATCCCGCCTTCTGCAAGGCCTTATTTATATCCGCCTCCGAAACATCGCCTTCCACAGTGAGTGTCTTTGATGGCGAACCGATGTCTACCTGCCACTGATCCTCGCCTATCAGTTCGTTGAGGTGAGGTGTAACTTTTGCTATGCAGCCCTCGCATTTGATGTTGGAGTTGTAGGCTGTCTTCTTATTTGTTGTTTCCATATACAATTATACGCTCCGATGCTTGCATACGGTTTACATTAACCCTGGTTTGAATTACATAATTTCACACCTGCAACCGTGTTGTAGCTGCAAGCCCGCGCACAAGATTTGACCCAGGTGCAAACCTGTTGCAGCGTCGGATGACCTAATTTTGGATAGCATAAAACATGTCACACAATCACGCGCATGCACATCACCATCACGACCATGGCACAGGCAACATTCGAGTAGCCTTCTGGATCAACACAGCCTTTGCCTTGTTAGAGATAGCCGGTGGGTTGTACACAAACTCCGTGGCGATCCTGTCGGATGCGCTGCACGACTTCGGCGATTCTCTTTCGCTGGGCACGGCATGGTATTTTCAGCGCAAGTCATCCAAAGGGCGGCGACAAGCATTTTACCTATGGCTATCGGCGCTTCTCGCTTGTGGGCGCTTTTGTGAACGCGGTGGTGCTCATAGTAGGTTCCATATTCGTAC
>JAAURZ010000478.1 GCA_012031955.1 Bacteroidia bacterium | reverse complement strand
GTGGCGGAGTGCATCTGGAAGGCGGCAAAATCAACCGGCATGCCCGACGGCGTTTTCGGTCATGTATTCGGCGCATCTTTCGAGGTAGGCAAAGCACTCGTTACACATCCGCATACCCGGGCCGTTGGCTTCACCGGATCGTTCGGCGGCGGCAAGGCATTGTACGACATGGCCAACGAAAGACCCGATCCCATCCCCGTGTTCTCGGAAATGGGAAGCACCAACCCGGTGTTCATACTGCCCGGCGCGCTTCAGAAGCGAAGCGACAAAATCGCCGACATGTATGCGGTCTCCATCACGCAAAGCGTAGGACAGTTTTGTACCAACCCCGGCATTCTGCTCGGTGCCAAGAGCAGCGCGCTCAATAATTTTCTTGAAACCCTCGGTGCAAAACTCAGGGAAATTGCCCCCGCCGCCATGCTGCACCCTGGCATTGCGTCGGCTTACCATAAGAAAAGATCGGAGGCCTTGAGCCAACCTGGCGTGGAACTTATCGCCGAATCGAAAGTGAAAGCAAAAGAAGATGAAGGACAGCCTTCGCTGGCAACTGTCGACCTCGAACATTTTCTGACCAACGAAAAACTGGCCGAAGAGGTATTCGGACCTTATTCCATTCTCGTGCAGGGCAACAGCGTCGACGAGCTCGACAAGGCGTTGGAAAAAATTCCCGGCCAGCTTACGGCCACCATCATCGGCGAGGACGATGAGCTGGTACAGTATGCCGCATTCATCGAGCGCGTGCGCGAAAAAGCTGGCAGGCTCATTTTCAACGGCGTACCCACCGGCGTTGAAGTGTGCCCCGCGATGCAACATGGCGGACCATTTCCCGCCACCACCGATTCACGATTTACTTCCGTGGGTACTGACGCCATCAAAAGATTCGTGCGGCCCGTTGCCTATCAGAATGCGCCTGCTCCTTTATTGCCGAACGAACTGAAAGACGAAAATCCGCTCGGCATCTGGCGACTGGTGGATTATGAATGGACGAAGGAAAGGGTGTAAGCATGCGCAAATCTTTTTTTGTATCGACGCCCACACATGCGGCAATCCCGTGCGGCTGGTGGCAGGAGGCGGCCCGTTGCTGGAAGGAAAATCCATGCGCGAGAAGCGCCTCTTCTTCTTGGAACACTTCGACTGGATACGGAAGGGACTCATGTTTGAGCCGCGCGGACACGACATGATGAGCGGGAGCATACTATATCCTCCGGCCGATCCGGCGAACGACATCGGCGTGCTCTTCATAGAAACGAGCGGCTGTCTCCCCATGTGTGGTCACGGTACAATCGGCACGGTGACCATCGCCGTGGAAGAAGGATTGGTGCAGCCCCGCACGCCGGGTGTTCTTCGCATCGAAGTGCCCGCAGGGTTGGTGATCGCTGAATACAAACAGGAGGGTAGCCGCGTGACGGCGGTGAAAATCAGAAATGTAAAATCGTTTCTTGCCGCCGAAGGCATTCAGGCCGAATGTCCTGACCTGGGCACGCTCACAATGGATGTGGCCTATGGCGGAAACTTTTATGCGATTGTAGATACCCAGCAAAATTTTCCAGGACTGGAACACTTCCGCGGCGAGCAGTTGATTGCGTGGAGTCGTGAGCTGCGAAAGCGCATCAACGAAAAGTATACGTTTGTGCATCCGGACGACGCGGCCATCAAAGGATGCAGCCATATTCTCTGGACGGGCGCTACGCTCGATCCCACCTCCACCGCGCGCAACGCAGTCTTCTACGGCGACAAGGCCATCGATCGCTCGCCATGCGGCACGGGAACATCAGCCGCATGGCCCAGTGGCACGCCAAAGGTAAGTTGAAGCAAGGCGATGTATTCATACATGAGAGCATCATCGGGTCCAGGTTTACTGGCAGCGTGGAGGAGGTGACTACGCTTGGCGACCGAGCGGCCATTGTGCCGGGCATCGAAGGGCTGGGCGAAAAATTACAGGCTACAACACTATTTTTATCGACGATGACGATCCGTACGCCCACGGATTTCAGGTTATCTGATCAACGCACCACCAGTTTGCCACGATGTATACCGGTGCCAGTACTAATGGCGAAAAGATATAGACCCGGCGTTACGTTGTGCAGTGTCACATATTCTTCGCCCGACAACAAGTACTGGGAGAAGACCAAACTTCCATCGCGGTTGTAAAGCTCGACGCGTGTATCGGATGCGCCCGCATCACGCACCACGATGCCGAGCGGCTCGTCGCTTGCCACAGGATTGGGAAATACGAGGTAAGGCAACTCGCGCAAATAGAGATTGGCTACTTCGTCGGAGACCACCGTGCCGCCATTACTCAGCGTCAGTCGCACACGGTGCAGATTGAGCCCCTCGCGAGGACTGGCATCCACTAGTCCTACCGTCGTTTGTGTTGTCGGCGTGGTGCCGATAGCGGAATAGTTAACGCCGTCGAAGCGCTCGAACGTCACTTGCTCCACACCGTAAGTCGTGCCGAGTGTGGCATGCAAGGCGATTCCATCAGGTGGTTGTGGCAGGGCCGTAAACGTCCTGAGAAAACAGCCGGCCAACTGCGTCGTGTAGTCTACCGAATAGCTGCGTATCGCCGGCTTGCCTCCGTCGAAATAAGGCTGTAGCGCTAAGGTATTGCCCTTTAGCGTGGCCTTGTCGAGCACGAGCGCAGAGTCGGGTCCGAAGGCCAGGGGCACAAATTGATTGTTATCCAGAGCGGCCACTTCATAGTTCTTTACCGCTGGCATCTTGTTCCATTGCAGCATCAGGGAATCCTCACAATCAAAGCCAACGCGCATGTCGACCGGTTTGGAAAGCGTGAATTGATCGGACATGTATACCTCGGCGCGACTACCATCCTCACCTGCGCAACGGCAAAAGTGTCGGGAGCATGCCAGCGATACCGGCCCGCCTCCAGGTTTACCGATGTGTGAATGTCCTTCCAATCAAGTCCGTTGTCGGTAGAATACTGCAACAGCCCGTCGTTGGTGGTCAGCGTGCTCTTCCAGCGCAGGTACTCGGTGGTTTCTCCGTCATAAGGAAAATTATCAGAGCCGGTCGGGTGCAACCATTGAAACTGATTGAGTGTGTCGACAGTCCAGGTCACAAAGAAAGCCTGCGTTGAGGAGGGCACATCGTACCCGCTTACACGAATGGTGTAGTTGCCGGCAGGTGGTTTTAGCAGTGTAATCTTCTCGACGTTGTTCAGGTGGTCGGGTTGCCGCGTGGCTGCCATGGCCAGCAATTGTGCGTCGGCCTCCGTATGAAGACCCCACGGCATCCACACGTTGCCGTCGGTATCGGTGATGGTTACGTCGAGGTCGTTCACGAGCGATCGTGCGCTGTTGACCTGGGCGGGTAGATCGTCCCAGGTGAGCGTGA